>NZ_JAWXQV010000100.1:0-48020 GCF_033843325.1 Klebsiella sp. JN_Kp126
CACAATCCGGGCTGAGTTCCCTTTCAGTGATCTACTATTCCGCGCAGCTATTTAGTGCTGTTTTTAAAGTATCACCGCTTAGACGGTCAGTGATACCATCAGCTGCCGCCCATTCTTCAAAAATTGTCAATAATTTATAGGGTTGTTTTATTAATGGACTGATAACATCATTGTGCCTACAAGCGAGCCAAAATAACCTTGACAAGGGTGTGGATATTCTAGTTGAAGAGGGGAGGGATTTCTCTGTAACCTGGGTGCTAATTAGTTTCTCAATCTCTGAGTAACGAATAACAAAGCAGGAATCCTGAGGCAAATTATAGAGGGGGAAATATTCTTGCTTTGTATTTTGATTTATCGTTCCCTCTGAAGAAATTCTCTCCATAATATCAAACGCCAGATCTGTTGGTAGGTTTTTTATTTGATGTTCAATTCTACACTTCCAGGTTGTTTTTTCAAACAGCTGAAAAACTTCATTGGACATAGTAACAGTGATGCCATAATTTACCGTGTTTTTCCCAATAATTGGTAATGGTATATTCAATGAGCATGCGAGAAATTGCTTTATTAAAATACATTCAAACCCAATAAGTGATGTATCAATAATATTTTGTGTGGAGTGGACGTATCTGCCCTCAGTACTGAAAATTGAGTCCCATCCATTAATAAAGCTATTTTTTTCTAGCAGACATAAACGATGAATCAATGTCCCTCTAGCTGGATGCATTTTTACTTTTTGAAATGCATATTTTATTTTTCTCAGAATAATTGGAGATTGAAAGTATATGGCGAGATTAATTTTATTATATAATGCATAACGGTAAATATCACTCTCTTTGATTCTTTCGTTGCTCTCTGTATTAATTATGTTAACGGCTTCTTGTATGGTTACCCAGTCAGGTTTCGGAAGCGAACCGTTTATGATCTCGCTGCTTTTCAACATGAAAAACTCCTTTTACATATTTTTCTATGCAAAACTTAAATTACGATTCACTGTTTCATTATTCATGAATATTATCGATAATGTACAAATGAACCCTATTTTATAAAGTAAAGAGTTTAAAAATAAAATTGTTAAACTAGTTTTTAGTTCGCTATGAAATTTTCTCTCGTAACTATGGATGAGGAGACAATTTCCTGAGAGCATAATGAAGGATGAACTGAATAATATTAAGACTAACGAAGATAAAACTCTATGAATAAAATATCGAGCCGAAATAATAAAGAGTAGTAGTACAAGATCTTTATGGCGAAAATTTTCATATTTTCGTTTGTAGGATCCCTGTTGAGAGAATTCAATAGTAATCCAATCTTTTATGTTGCAAGGGTTATGTTTGAGGCAGTTGCTTGAGCGCTGCTTTGGCTCATAGATGCTTCCTGGTGCTGGTAGAGAAATTGCCTCCCAGTGCTCCATTAGTTCTGAAAACCTTACTACTCCGATCATGCTAACGTCTCCTGACTAAAACGAACGGTACGGTTCGATTTGATCAGGATAGACAAAATTTCTGTCAAGAGGCAAGTTAGGGCGCTAACTAAATTTAGTCGCCTGGAGTTATAGAGAAGAACGATTCGGAAAATGTAATCCACTTGATGGTAGTGTTCCATATAATAATATGGAACAAATTGATAATATTATAAACTCCTGAGCATCTTCTAATTTCTTTAAAACTGGAGATTATAATTATCCTTTACGAAAGGCTAATAAAAAGGCATTGACCGCATCCTTTGCCCATTGATCACGCTGTGCAGCAGAAGTGGAAGATTTTGGATGCATTAAGCACTGTATTTGAGGCTCACCGCGTACCATATTCACGAATAAGGAAGCAACTGCATTTCGCCCAATACCACCTAACGAGATTTCTCCTTTAGATTCAGCTTGTTGTAGTATTTCTTCAACAATGTTATTTATCTTTTCTGGACCTGCTAAATAGAAACGTCTACCTAATTCAGGAAAACGCGGTGTTTCAGAAGCTACAACACGGTAGAGAGCGAGGCCATTTTCCGAAAGCACAATATCCAGATACGTTCGGGCTATTTTAAATAATTTATCATAAATATCTTTTCCCGAAATTTTAATTTTATGTACTTTTTGAAGAAAACGCTCACATTCTATTTCAATCACTGCTGTAAATAATGCTTCTTTATTTGGATAATATGCATATACGGTTGATTTTGAGACTCCAGCAGCCTGTTGGATCATATCTGTTGATGCTGCTGCATAGCCTCTTTCCAGAAAAATAGCTTTTGCTCCTTCAAGCACGCGTTGTGCTTTTTCAGGTAAGTTACTAACTATATCATTAGAAAGTATTTTATTTTTTCTTCTAGTGTCAATTGAGGTCTTTGTTGATACCGACATCTGCACTTCCTTATCCGGAATAAAGCTTGATCTTACCATAAGATGAAACTCGAAATCATATCGTTCAGGCCTGAGTGCTACTCACGTATTTTTGCGACGTAGTTGAGTGAAATTTGGTCTTGACTGTACCGAACCGATCGGTTTACTTTGTTCGCCGTAAACTAGAATAAACAGGGCGATCAAGAATGAGGTGTGTGTCAGGTTACAGATTTGCACATGGGACGAAGTCAGTAAGGTACCGTCCGCATTATCTGAAAGGATGTGTTATCTCCGTGCTCAGTCTTGCTTTGGGGTCATGTGCTGCGATCCCCGATCTGGGAACTGCTCCTCAGCCGGAGCAGGCTGCGGCGCTGATTTCACAACGCAGTTTTTCCGCTCCGCATGCTGACTGGCCGCAGGAAAAATGGTGGATGGCCTTCGGCGATACGCAGCTTAACCAGCTGATGAGTGAAGCCACCGCGCATTCACCTTCTCTGGCACAGGCAGAAGCCCGGGTGCGTGAAGCCACGGCCAGAACCGGTGTCGCCCGTTCCCGGTTATACCCGTCAATGGACGCCAGCGCGTCCATTGATAAAGAGAAGCTCAGCTACAACTACATCTACCCTAAAACAGCCGTGCCGCACGGATGGAATGATATGGGGCAGGCCAGCCTCAACTTTAGCTGGGAACTGGATTTCTGGGGTAAAAACCGGGATGCGCTGCGTGCCGCGACATCCGAAGCCAGCGCTGCTGAGGCAGATGCCGCCGCCGCGAAACTGATGCTGACGACGATGCTCGCGGACGCTTATATCCGTCTGCAGTACCAGTATGACAGTCGTGACATTGCGGCCCGACAACTGCGTAACCGGACGGATACCGTCAGGCTGGTGCAGTTACGCCATGCTCAGGGACTTGATTCCAGAGTCTCCGTGGAAGAAAGCGGTGCCCGGCTGGATGTCGCCAGAGCGGCGCTGGCTGAAGCCGATGAGCAAATCAAATTAACCCAAAACGGCATCGCGGCTTTACTGGGCCGGGGGCCGGACAGAGGGCTGGATATCCTCAGACCCCGGTTGCAGATGCGCCGCCCTGTCGGGTTACCTGATGCGCTGAACGCAAACCTGCTCGGACGCAATCCGGAAGTGGTGGCCGCACGGTGGCGGGTTGAAGCCGCCGCCAGCAATATCGGTGTTGCCAGAGCGCAGTTTTACCCGAACGTGAACCTGATGGCCTTCGTCGGATACCAGTCACTGGGGCTGAATAACCTGTTCAGCTCGGGCTCTGATATCGGGAGCGTCGGACCTGCCATCAGCTTACCCCTTTTTGAAGGCGGGCGTTTACGCGCCAACTATAAAGGTGCGAGAGCGGAATATGAATATGCGGTGGCGTCGTATAACGAGGCGCTGACACAGGCATTACGTGAAACTGCTGATGTTACACGGAGCCTTGCTGCTCTGGTGGGCAGGTCAGAAGCAACCGCATCTGCTTTGTCCCACAGCGAGGAAGCTTATCATCTGGCAAAAGCCCGGTATCAGGGGGGGCTGGCCGATTATCAGGAAGTTCTCATTTCTGAAGATGCGTTACTCCAGGCTGAGCTGGCGAATACAGCCATGCATTCCCGGGGTTATGTCTTGGATGTGTCACTCGTCAAGGCCCTTGGGGGCGGATTTGAATCCAGTTCAACATTTGATGCGCAGGTGAAACCGTAATGACTGAAGATAAAGATAAAAACGGCCCACAGGATATGGACAGGGCTCTGGATAACACGAATGCAAAACCGGATAGCGGTGATAAAAAAAAGCATCGCCGTAAATTATTCGCTTTGTTTGGTGGCGTCCTGATTCTTATCGCCATCGGTTATGCCATCTGGCTGATTTTCTTTGCCGGTAAATCCGTCTCAACGGATAACGCCTATACCGCTGCCGAAGTCGCAGACGTCACGCCGCTTGTCGGCGGACCGGTGAAGAAAGTAAATGTGGTCAACACGCAGCTTGTGCATGCCGGTGATGTACTGGTCGTGCTTGATGAGACGGACGCCAGAATTGCGGTGTCACAGGCTGAAGCTGAGCTTGGCAGCGCCCGGCGGAAGGTGATGCAGATTATGGCCAATGACACCGCTCTGAGCGGACAGCTTGATTCGCGTGAAGCAGGTATTCAGAGCGCCGAACATGATGTGGCGAGGGCACGAGCCCGGTTTGATAAGGCCACCCTTGATGAGCGACGTCGCCGGAATCTGGTGAAAGCCGGGGCCGTATCTGAGCAGGATTTTACGGATGCGCAGACAGAATTACGGGAGGCAACGGCCGCGCTGGGAGAAGCGGAAGCCAGTCTGAAAGCTGCTCGCGCTGGCAGTGTCGAAGCAAAAGGATCCCGGCAGGCGAACGAGGCCCTGTTTCTGAACAGTACCGTTGAAACTAACCCCATTGTGGTGGCGGCCAGAACCCGTCTCGATCAGGCCCGTATAAACCTGGCGCGTATGGTTATCCGGGCCCCGGTGGATGGAGTGGTAACACAGCGCTCAGTGGATATCGGGCAGCATGTTCAGGCTGGAAACCGGCTGATGCGGGTTGTGCCCATCGAGGATATTTATGTTGATGCGAATTTCAAGGAAGGTCAGCTCAGCGACGTCAGACCGGGCCAGAAGGTAGAGCTGACTTCAGACCTGTACGGCAGCGGTGTTGTTTATCACGGTGTGGTTCAGGGATTTGACGGAGGCTCCGGTTCCGCGCTTTCACTGATACCGGCGCAGAATGCCACGGGTAACTGGATTAAGGTCGTGCAGCGACTGCCGGTGCGTGTTCGTCTGGAGCGGGAAGAACTGCGTAAAAATCCTCTGCGCATCGGGCTGTCCATGGAAGTGACGGTGGACCTGACATCGAATGCCAGAGATGACCACACGGAGAAATAAGGTATGTCTGGTTCAGCATTTCCACCTCTGTCCGGATTCAAACTGGTTGTTGCGGCAATCGTGCTCTCGCTCGGGAATTTTATGGTGGTACTCGATACCACCATTACTAACGTCGCGATGCCCACAATATCCGGTTACCTGGGCGTGTCGACAACAGAAGGAATCTGGATCATCACCGCCTATGCGGTGGCTGAAGCCATCACGGTGCCGCTGACCGGCTGGCTGGCGATGCAGTTCGGTCAGGTGCGCGTATTCCTTTTTTCTGTTGTTGCATTTGTGATTTTTTCTGTCTGCTGCGGTCTTTCCTGGTCACTACCGAGCCTGGCCATTTTCCGTGTGCTGCAGGGGCTTGCCGGTGGCCCGCTGATCCCGCTTTCTTCCACGTTGCTGCTTGCAGCCTTCCCGAAGAAACAGGCCAACATTGCCGTGGCGCTCTGGGGAATGATGACGGTAGTAGCGCCTATATTCGGTCCGATACTGGGTGGGCTTATCTCGGATAACTGGAGCTGGCAGTGGGTATTTTACATCAATATCGGCTTTGGTCTGATTGTGGGGTTTGGGACCTGGTGGGTGCTGAAGGGGAAAGAAACACATATCAGCCGTTCCCGGCTGGACAGCGTGGGGCTGGGTCTGCTCGTCATCTTTGTGGCAGCCTTTCAGATCATGCTGGATAAAGGACGTGAACTGGACTGGTTTTCCTCGGATATTATCATTGTCTGCGCCATTGTGGCCGCTATTGCCCTGATCTCGCTGATTATCTGGGAGCTCACCGCTGAGCAACCGGTGCTGGATCTGAGCGTATTTAAGTCACGTAACTGGGTGGTATCTACCGTCACGCTCTGTCTGATGTTCGGTATTTTCTTCGGGAATATCGTGCTGACCCCCCTCTGGTTACAGCAATGGATGGGATACACGGCAACCTGGGCCGGGTATGCGACGGGCCCCATGGGGATCCTGGCCGTCCTGAGCTCGCCCATAATTGGTCGTCTGCTGCCGAAGGTCGATCCCCGTCTGCTGGTGAGCTATGGCATGGGGGTACTGGCGGTCTCCTTTGTGATGCGTGCCCTGCTGACGTCGCAGGCTGACTTTATGTCAGTTGCCGTTCCCATGTTCGTTCTGGGGGCCGGAGTTCCCGCCTGCCTTATCACGCTCACCTCGCTGGGCGTGTCCGAACTGCCGCCGGAGAAAGTGGCAGCCGGTTCCGGGCTGCAGAACTTCCTGCGTGTCATGTGCATGGCGGTAGGCTCTTCCCTGACCCAGACCTACTGGGAACATATGACAAAATTTAACCGAGCGGAGCTGGTGACGGCAATCAATCCTGACGTGCCAGGGATTGTCAGCAACACGCTGGGCGCGGCCGGTATTCCGACAGACACGTCAGCGGCTCTGTTTTCGAGAATGATCGACAGTCAGGCCATCATGCTGGCAACGAACGATTTCTATCAGTCGGCCACCGTTCTGATGCTGGGGTCCATAGGCATTATCTGGCTAATCAAAAAACCGAAAGGGCCGCTTCAGAAGATGTCGGGCCATTAAATAACAGGAATGGCGGTAGCGGGAATGAGAAGGGCAGAGTATCTCCCCGTGAAAAGGTTTCATTATTTATTGCCGGTCTGCAAGTCCGTGAAATGAGGTTGTCCCATGCGATATCATAAATATAAGACCATTGTGAAATGCCTGCCGGTAATAACAGGGACGTTATTACTAAGCGGATGTCATGCTGTTTTACTTGATCCCAAAGGGCAAATCGCTATTGAACAACGGGCGCTAATCATTACGGCTTTTTGTCTGATGTTAGTGGTCGTTATTCCCGTGGTTCTGATGGCAGTTGTGTTTACCTGGAAATACCGGACCACGAATACCACGGCGAAATATACGCCTGACTGGTCCCACTCCAATAAAGTGGAGGCGGTGGTCTGGACGGTGCCCGTCCTGATTATTCTGTTTCTGGCCGTGCTGACATGGAAGTCCACCCATGCGCTTGACCCATCCAGGCCACTGACCTCTGCGGTGAAACCCATCGATATCGAAGTCATCTCCCTGGACTGGAAATGGTTGTTTATTTATCCCCAACAGGGCATTGCCACCGTCAATCAGATTGTATTCCCGGTAAATACCCCCTTGAATTTGCGTATTACATCCAATTCCGTGATGAATGGCTTTTTTATTCCGGCACTCGGCAGCCAGATTTATGCGATGCCGGGCATGCAGACCCGGCTGCATCTGATCGCCGGTGAAACGGGAACCTTCAACGGAATCTCGTCCAGTTACAGCGGCAGGGGCTTTTCCGGCATGAAATTTAAAGCGACTGCCGTACCGGATAATACCGCGTTTGAACAGTGGATCGCTGATGTGAAGAAATCACCGGATATGCTGCTCGGTCCGGCTGATTTTGAAAAACTGGCTGAGCCTGACGAAAACCACCCGGTTGAATTCTTCTCTGTCATCGATCCGACGTTGTTCAGATACGTGACTGAAAAATTTAAAGCACACGATCACGATAAGGAGACGGGAATGACTGGGTCAGAGCCGGAACAACACCTCTCACACAGAGCGCGGGGAAATTAATTATGCTCACAGGAAAACTGACGCTGGATGCCATACCTGAGGACCCGATTGTCAGGGTAACGATCGTTGCTATTCTGATACTTGGTGTGGCAATTGTTGCCGCCATCACATATTACGGTAAGTGGAAATATTTATGGTCCGAATGGCTGACCTCCGTTGACCATAAAAAGCTCGGGATCATGTACATCATCGTCGCGTTCGTGATGTTACTGCGCGGCTTTTCCGATGCAATCATGATGCGCAGCCAGCAGGTACTGGCCTCATCCGGAGTGGAAGGGGCGGGGTATCTGCCGCCCTGGCACTACGATCAAATTTTTACGGGTCACGGTGTAATCATGATTTTTTTCGTGGCGATGCCTTTCGTTATCGGCCTGATGAATATTGTGGTGCCCCTGCAGATTGGCGCGCGTGATGTGGCTTTTCCTTTCCTGAACAACCTGAGTTTCTGGTTAACGGTGGTAGGCGTGGTGCTGGTTAATCTCTGCCTGGGAGTGGGGGAGTTTGCGACCACCGGCTGGCTGGCATATCCGCCGCTTTCGGAGTTAGCGTACAGTCCCGGTGTCGGGGTGGATTACTGGATATGGACACTCCAGCTGTCGGGGATCGGGACCACACTGACCGGGATTAACTTCTTCGTCACCATACTGAAAATGCGTGCACCGGGTATGACGATGTTTAAGATGCCGGTGTTCACCTGGGCGTCGTTGTGTACCAACGTGCTGATTATCGCTTCTTTCCCTGTGCTGACCGTCACGCTGACATTGCTGACCCTTGACCGCTATCTGGGCTTCCATTTCTTCACCAATGATATGGGCGGCAACATGATGATGTACGTCAACCTGATTTGGGCGTGGGGCCATCCGGAAGTGTATATACTGGTGTTGCCGGTCTTCGGGGTCTACTCGGAAGTGGTGGCAACCTTTTCCAGGAAACGTCTGTTCGGTTATACCTCGCTGGTGTGGGCAACGGTCGCCATCACTTTGCTTTCCTTCCTGGTATGGCTGCATCACTTCTTCACCATGGGAGCCGGTGCGAACGTTAACGCCTTCTTCGGGATCATGACGATGATTATCGCTATCCCGACTGGTGTGAAAATCTTCAACTGGTTGTTCACCATGTATCAGGGGCGCATTCAGATGCACTCCGCTATGTTATGGACGGTAGGTTTTATTGTCACCTTTTCTATAGGGGGTATGACCGGCGTCCTGCTGGCCGTGCCGGGAGCTGACTTTGTCCTGCACAACAGCCTGTTCCTGATTGCCCACTTCCATAATGTCATTATCGGCGGAGTGGTGTTCGGCAGTATGGCTGGTGTGTCCTACTGGTTCCCGAAAGCGATGGGGTTCACCCTGAATGAAAAATGGAACAAGAGGGCGTTCTGGTTCTGGATCATCGGATTTTATGTGGCGTTTATGCCGCTCTATGTGCTGGGGTTCATGGGGATGACCCGCCGCTTGAGTCAGAATATTGACCCCCAGTTCCATCCCCTGCTGGTCGTGGCAGCCAGCGGTGCTGCGCTGATAGCCTGCGGGATACTGTGCCAGGTCATTATGTTCTGGGTGTCGGTGCGCGACCGCCACGAAAACCGGGATATGACCGGCGACCCGTGGGGCGGACGGACACTGGAGTGGTCCACCTCTTCCCCGCCGCCATTCTATAACTTTGCTGAAGTGCCTTTTGTCCACGAACGTGATGCGTTCTGGGAAATGAAGGAAAGAGGGGAGGCATACAAGCAACCTGCTAACTATGCCGAAATCCATATGCCGAAAAACAGCGGGGCGGGGCTGATTATTGGTCTGCTCTGCATCGGGTTTGGCTTCGGGGCTATCTGGCATATCTGGTGGCTGGCGGGATTGTCATTCCTCGGGATTATCCTGACCTGGGTTATTAAAAGCTTCGATGAAGATGTGGATTATTACGTACCCGTCGCCGAGATAAAAAAAATCGAGGATCAGCACTTTGCAGAAATAAACAAAGCCGGTGTGACATATGGTAAGTGAAGCCCTGGATTCATCCTTCCGCACCCGTGCTGAGCACGGGCATCAGGGTACAGGTACCAGTAAGGTCTTCGGCTTCTGGATCTACCTGATGAGCGACTGCATTATCTTCGCCACCCAGTTCGCGACTTACGGCGTCATGGTTCATAACATTGCAGGTGGTCCGGCGGGTAAGGATATTTTCGAACCTCCGTTTGTACTGGCGGAAACTGTGCTGCTTCTGTTTAGCTCGATTACCTATGGTTTTGCTGTTATCAGCATGGATAAAGACCGCGAGGGCGGTGTACTTGGATGGCTGACCCTGACATTTCTGTGTGGTCTGGGTTTTATCGGAATGGAAGTCTGGGAGTTCAGTCACCTGACTGCTGAGGGTTTCGGCCCACAGCGCAGTGGCTTCCTGTCAGCGCTGTTTACTCTGGTGGGCACCCATGGTCTGCATGTGACATGTGGACTGATCTGGATGCTGATCCTGATGTATCAGGTTGCCCGACGAGGTCTGTCAGGATTCAGTCGCCCCCGTCTGATATGCCTGAGTCTGTTCTGGCATTTCCTCGATGTCATCTGGATTTGCGTGTTCAGTATTGTTTACCTGATGGGAGCAATGCCATGAGACATTCTGCAGACGCACAGGGCGTAGCTTACGGCAATACGATGTCTTATATAACCGGCTTTCTCCTGTCGGTCATTCTGACGGTGATCCCGTTCTGGCTGGTTATGGACAGTGGTGTTTCCGCAGGGATCATCGCAGGCGGGGTCATGACGTGTGCCGTTGTTCAGGTGCTGGTACATCTGGTGTATTTTCTTCACCTGAATGCTTCTTCTGAAATGCGCTGGAACCTCGTAACCATTGTCTTTTCCGCTGTCATTATCTTTATCATTATTACCGGGTCGTTGTGGATCATGTGGAATCTCAATCATCAGATGATGTGAACAGGGCTTTGGCCTTTCTGTTATTCCTGTCTGCCTCATTGTGGGGGGCTATATATGGACATAAAAAAAATACGGAAGGAAAAGATAAACCGACTTGTGGTGTATGAAATTATGCAATGGATTGATGAGCATCTGGAGGAGCCGCTGAAGGTTGAGGATGTTTCTGCAAAAGCTGGTTATTCAAAATGGCATTTTCAACGGATGTTCAAGGAGGTGGCAGGAATAAGTCTAGGGAAATATATAAAGCTTGAAAAACTAAGACGTGCTTATTTTTTACTGGAGAATACGGATATACCCGTCATAGAGGTGTGCTTTATGCTCGGGTTTACCAGTCAGCAGGTATTTACCCGAGCGATGAGAAATGAAATGCATCATACACCAGGGGCTGTCAGAAGGAATAAACCTGTTCTGAAAAAGAGTTCTGGTATAAAGCGTGATGAGTTATAACCCTCTGTGAATATCATACCCCTCATTGTTTTGTTCTAAAATTACAGGGCGGATTTTAATACCAACTGACAAGGATAAATGGAAGGGGAAATACCATGAAGAAGATACAGAAAAATAACAACAGCATCTGCGTTGTCAGATGCTGTTGTTATCGTAATCCTGATTAGTTTTTTGCTGACTCAGGTAGCTTCATGACTGATATTTTTACTATATATATATGGGGGAACATAGTTTTCCCGGCACGTATAAAGATAATCAGACCACCACTGCATCATCGCTTTACGGGCTTCCAGATGTTCAGCTTTGTGGATATAAGCTATCCGCACGCTGTTGCGTTCCTGATGACTCATTTGGCGTTCAACAGCATCCTTCGACCAGAGTCCGGATTCCATTAAGGCGCTGCATGCCATTGCCCGAAAGCCATGGCCGCAAATGTCCATTTTTGTGTCATAGCCCATCAGTCGCAGTGCCTTGTTGACTGTATTTTCACACATTGGCCTGTAAGGGTTATGGTCACCGGGGAACACTAGTTCCAGATGACCTGAGATTTCCTCTACTTGTTTCAGGATAACGATGGCTTGCCGGGATAATGGAACAATGTGGGGCGTGCGCATTTTGGCTCCGCGTCCGGAATAACGAACACCGGGAAGAGCTTCGCGGGTAGCGGGGATGGTCCAGATACAGTTCCTGAAATCAAACTCGCTCCATCGGGCGAAACGCAGTTCACTGGAACGGATAAACAGGTGAAGGGTCAGAAGGACCGCTTGACGGGTTAACCCTCGTCCCTGCTGATAACCATCAATGCGCCCCAGCAATTCCGGCAGGCGTTCCAGCGGCAGGGCGGGGTAGTGGCGCTTAACGGGGGGCGCTGTCACGCCGTCAAGGTTTGCCGCCGGGTTGCTGTCAATGAATCCCTGATGAACCGCATGACGCATGATGTTACAGAGGTGCTGCCGCGTGCGGGACGCGACTTCCAGCAGACCTTTTTTCTCAATGCTTTTCAGCAGGTCAATGAAATGACGGGGTTTAAGTTCCGTGACGGACAGATGTCCGATAACCGGAAAAATATGATTGTGCATGCTGGCAAGCAGACGGTCAGCGGTATTCTGCGACCATTTTTTATTGCTTTTATGCCACGCCAGCGCCACTGTCTTAAAGACCTTTTCCGGTGAGCGGGCGGCTCTTTCGGCTATACGTTGCTGAGCGGGGTTAATGTTCTGCGCCAGCAACTTGCGGATACCGTCTCGTTGTTGCCGGGCGTCGGAAAGGGATACATCGGGATAAGCGCCTAAGCCAAGGCGGGATTCTTTACCGTTAATTCGATACTTAAGATACCAGAGACGTGAGCCGCCTGGATTGACCAAGAGGTATAGACCGTGTGAATCGGAGACTTTGAAGGATTTTTCAGAAGGTTTGAGACTGCGGATTTTCGTGTCGTTGAGAGACATATGGGGGTCACTCCATAATCGAACCAAACTGACCCCAAATCTGACCACCAAATTCTCCCGATGCGGAGGATAAAATCAAAATGCATCGGGAAGAGTTTTCACGCTAACCTGTTGAACCAACATCATATAATGATTCGCAAGGATGCATGAAAGCAGGAAATTGGCTCCTCTGACTGGACTCGAACCAGTGACATACGGATTAACAGTCCGCCGTTCTACCGACTGAACTACAGAGGAATCGTGTGAACGGGGCGCATATTAACGATGACCATCCCCCTTGTCAAAGCCTGAATCACCTTAACTTGTTCGTTTGCTGACAATTTCAGCAGAGTGCCTGTTTTTACGGCATTGCGCCGCCGGGTGCACCGTTGCGGTGCATTTATACCCCTAATGGGGCATACCGCAATCCGCTTACCGGGCAACAAAATCGCGGTTTGCTATCAGTATCCCTTATTACGCGGCCTGCAGCGGCATTTGCGTCCCCGCAAAAAAGCTGGCAAGCAAATTGCAAAACCTTCTGCATCTAAACGGCCAGTGTTGGTACTGGTGTTCCTTACAGGAGGCAAAATGAACTTAAGACGACTGAAGTATTTTGTGAAAATCGTCGATATCGGCAGTCTGACCCAGGCCGCTGAAGTCTTGCACATCGCACAACCGGCGCTGAGCCAGCAGGTTGCGACCCTGGAAGGCGAGCTGGACCAGCAGCTGTTGATCCGCACCAAGCGCGGCGTGACGCCGACCGAAGCGGGCAAGATCCTTTACACCCACGCCCGGACTATCCTGCGCCAGTGCGAGCAGGCGCAGCTGGCGGTTAACAACGTCGGTCAGACGCTAAGCGGCCAGGTGTCAATTGGGCTGGCTCCGGGCACGGCGGCTTCGGCCATTACCATGCCGCTGCTGCAAACGGTGCGTAACGAGCTTCCGGAAGTTATGGTCTATCTGCAGGAAAGCAGCGGAACGATCCTCAACGAGAAGCTTATCGACGGTCAGCTGGATATGGCCGTGCTCTATGAACGTTCTCCGGTCGCCGGGATCGTCAGTCAGCCGCTGCTGAAGGAAGATCTCTACCTGGTCGGAACCCGGGATTGCCCGGGGCAGAGCGTGGATTTGACGGCGGTTGCGGAAATGAATCTGTTCCTGCCGCGTGATTACAGCGCCGTTCGCGCAAGGGTCACCGAAGCCTTCACTCTGCGTCGACTGTCGGCAAAAATTATCGGCGAAATTGAATCCATTACCACCCTGACGGCGGCTATTGCCAGCGGCATGGGCGTCACCGTTCTGCCTGAGTCCGCCGCCCGTTCGCTGTGCAGCGCGGCGAATGGCTGGATGGCGCGCATCAGCACGCCGTCAATGAGCCTGTCGCTGTCGGTCAATATGTCGGCACGCGGCAGTCTGTCGCCGCAGGCGCAGGCGGTTAAGGAAATTTTAATGTCGCTGGTGAGCCGTCCGTCGCTGGAAAACCGTGAATTATTGTTAGTAAGTTAGGCTATATTCCTGAATGGAATAAGTTGCTGGTTTTTATTATTTGTTAGCAGGGACAACAGACTTTAACAATAGCGCCTATGTTATGTCTGATAGCCCGGAGGAAAGGGTGAACTTCCAGCAACTCAAAATTATTCGTGAAGCGGCCCGTCAGGATTACAACCTGACGGAAGTCGCCAATATGCTCTATACATCGCAATCGGGCGTCAGCCGTCATATTCGTGAACTGGAAGAAGAGCTGGGGATCGAGATTTTTATCCGCCGCGGCAAACGCCTGCTGGGGATGACGGAGCCGGGCAAAGCGTTGCTGTCGATTGCCGAGCGTATTCTGAATGAAGCCAGCAACGTTCGTCGCCTGGCGGACCTGTTTACCAACGATGCGTCCGGCGTCTTAACCATCGCCACCACCCACACCCAGGCGCGCTATAGCCTGCCGCCGGTGATTAAAGCCTTCCGCGAACTCTTTTCCGACGTACGTCTTGAATTAGTTCAGGGGACGCCGCAGGAAATTGAAGCGCTGCTGCACAACGGCGGCGCGGATATCGGCATCGCCAGCGAGCGCTTGAGCAACGACCCGACGTTGGTGGCTTTCCCCTGGTTCCGCTGGCACCACAGCCTGCTGGTCCCCAAAGATCACCCGCTGACCCAGGTGACGCCGTTAACCCTCGATGCCATCGCCCGCTGGCCGCTTATTACCTATCGCCAGGGGATTACCGGGCGTTCACGTATTGACGAAGCCTTTAACCGTAAAGGGCTGATGCCGGATATCGTATTAAGCGCTCAGGACTCCGACGTTATCAAAACCTACGTCGAGCTGGGGCTGGGCGTGGGGCTGGTGGCGGAACAGTCAGGCGACGCGCGGGAATCTGATACCTTTACGCGTCTCGATACCCGCCATCTGTTCGATGCCAATACCGTCTGGCTGGGCCTGAAGCGCGGTCAGCTGCAGCGAAATTACGTCTGGCGCTTTATTGAACTGTGTAACGCAGGGCTGTCGCTGGAGGAAATTAAACGTCAGGCGATGGAGCCGGAAGAGGCCGCAATCGATTATCAGATTTAGCAGGATGATAAATCAGATATGAGAGAGTAAACGAAGCTATAATTTATTCACGATTATCGCCACAAAGGAAGGGAAATTGTGCGGCGTGTGAAACTGCTTTGTTCTCTTATTATGATCCTCACCAGCCAGAGCGCTCTGGCGGTGAGCTACCCGTTACCGCCGGAAGGAAGCCGCCTGGTGGGCAGCCCGCTGACCATCACCATTCCGCAACACAATACCCAGCCGCTGGAGGCCTTCGCCGCTCAGTACGGTCAGGGCCTGAGCAATATGCTTGAGGCCAACCCCGGCGTCGACGTGTACCTGCCGAAGTCGGGCTCCACGCTGGTGGTCCCGCAGCAGCTTATCCTGCCCGCCACGGTCCGCAACGGGATCGTGATCAACGTGGCTGAAATGCGTCTCTACTACTATCCGCCCGATGGCACAACGGTTGACGTTCTGCCGATTGGCATTGGCCAGGCAGGACGCGAAACTCCGCGTAACTGGGTCACCGCCGTGGAGCGTAAGCAGGAGGCGCCGACCTGGACGCCCACCGCCAATACCCGTCGTGAATACGCCAGCCGTGGCGAAAGCCTGCCCGCGTTTGTGCCCGCAGGGCCGGATAATCCCATGGGCCTGTACGCGATTTACATCGGCAGGCTCTACGCGATCCACGGCACCAACGCCAATTTCGGCATTGGCCTGCGCGTGAGCCAGGGCTGCATCCGCCTGCGTAACGACGACATCAAATACCTGTTTGATACCGTTCCGGTCGGGACGCGCGTGCAAATCATCGACCAGCCGGTGAAGTATACCTCCGAGCCGGACGGCAGCCGCTGGGTTGAGGTTCACGAACCGTTGTCGCGTAACCGCGCGGAGTATGAATCGGACCGGAAGGTGCCGCTCCCCATCACGCCGGCGATTCAGGCCTTTGTGAAGGGCGAGGGGGTGGATGTGAATCACGCGGAGCAGGCGCTTGAACGCCGTTCAGGGATGCCGGTGGAGATTGGTCGTGCAGCACTGCACGCCGGTAGCGGTTTTTAACCCTTTCCCTCACGCCAGGCGATTTCTTCCATCAGGATAACGCGCCCGCGGTTGCCGGGCGCTCTCGGTTGCCGTGGCGATTCACGTTCAGGGTTTAGCTTCATCGCATTGAGCTGATGCTTTAGCTAAAGGGATGTTTTTTAAAGGCGCTATGGGTTTCAAATAATTCGGCAACGGACCGGATATGATTAAAGTCTCCCGCATGAACCACGTGAGGGATCGTTGACTGAATAAAGGTCCAGATAACCGTACTTGTTACGGCCACCTGATCGGGAACCGCGGCCGCCGGACGCTCCTCCAGTAGCCTGTTCCACTCCGTGCAGGCTGCCAGCAGCTGAGTCGTGATGCGCGCTATCCACGGATTATGCTGCTTTTCCGCCGGGCGCAGATTGTGTTCATAGACATTTTGTACCGCCTTTTCACCCGCGGCGAGAATAAAGCCCAGCGTTTGCAGATCGCTTGCCAGCGCGTCCGGCGCGACCGGCAGCAGCTTGCGCCCCGGGGCGGCCTGGGCTTCAAAATAAGAGAGTATCAGCGACGAATCCATCAGGCGAATTCCGTTATCCAGCACCAGCGTCGGCGCTTTGACCGCAGGGTTTATCCTGGAAAAGGCTTCAAAGCTGCTGAATACGGACAGCGGGTGACTTGCAAACTCGACGCCGTAGAGTTCAAGGGAAATCGCCACGCGCCTTACATAAGGCGAATCCATCATGCCAATAAGCTTCATCATGATTCCTGTTTTCCTGTGCTGGTGAAATAGGCTGGGGTTAATGCTTCATTGCCGGCGGTGAAGAAACAGTACAGTAAATTCGTCATGGCGAATATCTTCAGTATCTTACGGGTTGGGTTAGTATTACTGACAGATTGTGGGTCACGTTTTACGCGTCAGGTTGTGGGAGCGGTAACATGGCGGATTTTCCCCCTATTGCGAGTTTACGTAGTTTTGAAGCCGTGGCGCGTCTTGGCAGCGTGACGCTGGCGGCGAAAGAGCTACACGTTACGCATTCAGCCATCAGCCAGCAGATTAAAGTGCTGGAGGAGATGGTCGGCCTCAAGCTGTTTATCCGTCACGGCCGCGGCGTGCAGATTAATGAAGAAGGGCGGCTCTATGCCTTACAGGTCCGCGAGGCTTTGCACCATATTGCTGATGCCACCCGGCTGGTGCAGGTCAACCCCCGTAGGCAGGAGCTGACCCTGGCGATGGTGCCCTCGTTCGGCTGCCACTGGTTGTTGCCTCGCCTGGAACGGTTTCGGGAGAAATACCCCCATATCTCGCTGCGAATACAGGCGAGCCTGGCGATAACCAGCATGCAGCAGGAAGGGGCGGATTTGGCTATACGCATGGGAAAAGGCGACTGGGAAGGAACGGAGAGCCATTACCTTTTCTCCGATCAGCTTATCGTTGTGGCCGCGCCAACCTATAACGGCGGCGTGCTCCCCCGTACGCCGTCAGAGATAGCGAAGAGCAACATTATCTTTTCCATGGAGTCGTGGAAAGCATGGTGTATCAACGCGGGGCTTGAAAGAGAGATTGTGCCAGGCGGCCTGTGCATCAACGACTCAAACCTGGTGCTGGAGGCCGTCCGGCTCGGTAAAGGTATCGCGCTGGAACGCCGCTCTTTAGTCCAGGATGCGCTCTCCAGAGGTGAGCTGGTACAGCTTACGACTTTCACCGCCCCTTATCCGTGGCCTTACTGGCTGGTTTCATCGCAGGGCGCAGAGCAGAAAAACGAAGCCATTCTATTTAAGGCCTGGCTTGATGAGGAGGTTACCGCGTGGCGCCAGCAAACTGGCGCGGTGGAGGAGAAATGTGCGCGAGGCGGTAAACCTTAGCTCCCGCCGGAAAGGCGGGAGAATTTATAGCAGGATGTTACTTATCGATTAAATGAAAATCACCCTGGGTATACCTTAATCCGTGAATATTGTCAGGGGTAAAGATACGATCGATGAGTTTAATATCAACATTGGAAATAGCCAGGCTGGCTGCGCCGGCATTATCCTGCAAATGCGCGATTTGGCGCGCGCCGGGAATGGGGACGATATCATCGCCTTTACTCATCACCCACGCGAGAGCGAGCTGGGCCAGGGTAGAGCGATATTTATCGGCCACATCCCGCAGCTGGCTGAGTAGCTGCTGGTTTTTCCGCATGGCATCGTGCTGGAAGCGAGGAAGATTGCGCCGAAAATCATCCTCGGCGAAGCCGGACCGATCGGTGATTTTGCCGGTTAAAAATCCACGACCCAGCGGGCTATAGGGCACAAATCCTACCCCTAATTCGCGGCAAGTTTTAAGAATGTTTTCTTCCGGCTCGCGGGTCCACAGAGAATATTCGGTCTGAACGGCGGCGATCGGATGAACTTCACAGGCCCGGCGTAAAGTATTGGCAGAGACCTCGGAAAGTCCGATATGGAGAATTTTCCCTTCCTTGACCAGATCTGCCATTGTTCCCACTACGTCTTCAACGGGGACGGTGGGATCAACGCGGTGCTGATAAAGGAGATCAATAGTCTCGACGTTGAGACGTTTTAGGGAACCTTCTACCGCCTCGCGGATATGTTCAGGACGACTGTCAACGCCGGCCATACGCTCAAGCCCCCGACCGCCAGGAAGAATGCGGAAACCAAATTTGGTCGCAATCTGTACCTTGTCGCGAACGCCTTTGATTGCTTTTCCGATCAGCACTTCATTCTCAAATGGGCCATAAACTTCTGCGGTATCAAGAAAGGTGACGCCCAAATCAACCGCAGCGTGAATGGTGTTAATTGCCTGCGGCTCTTCGGCTCCGCCATAGGCAAAACTCATTCCCATACAACCCAGACCTAATGCCGACACCTGAAATTTGTTCTTTCCCAGATAACGTGTTTCCATTTTATTTTCCTCACTCGTACAATGTGCTGAAATATATACTTCCCTTTTCCATTCACAACAATTAATCTCTTTCTAATGCAGTATTTTACGGATGTTAACAATGAAAAATATTCCCGAATTGCAACATGTAGAAATGCTTGTTCTTATTGTGAAGCATGGAAGTTTTCGTCAGGCAGCAAAAGAGTTGAATATTTCTCCACCAACGTTAACTATTGCCATAAATAATCTGGAAGAGAAACTGGGCGCGAGGCTTTTAAATCGTTCTACGCGCAGTCTTTCCCTGACCGCTATCGGCCAGGAATTTCTGAATGACGTTACTCCTGTGCTCAATGACTACAGGCGGGTGATTGATAACCTTAATGAGCACAGAGCAAAGCCGGAAGGGGTGGTGAGGCTAAACTTGCCACGCATTGTGCTGGATCTCTTCTTTCAACGTTACTTCGCACCGTTCAAAAATGAGTATCCGGATATTAAACTTGAGTTATTCACCACGGACAGAAAAGTCAATATTATAGATTCAGGATTTGATGCGGGTATACGCTATACGCAAGATGTGCCTAAAGATATGATTGCCATACCCTTTGGAGAGCCGCTATCTCTTATTCCAGTGGCGAGTGCGGATTTTATAAAAAAATGCGGCGCACCCTCTTCACCAAAAGATCTCGTTAATTTCAGATGCATTAATCGTTGCTTTCCAGGTGGGGATCTGTACCGCTGGGAGTTTATTAGCGCTACGGGCGTTATAACGGAAGTGGCTGTGAAGGGCGATCTGGTGATGGATTCCGATGCGGCGATGATACAGGCTGCGGAATCCGGATTAGGTATTGCCTTTGTATATGAGAATCTGGTTCAGGATAAAATTAAAGAAGGCGGGCTTGTCCGCTTACTGTCTGATTATCATTATCCTGCCGATCATTTTAATATTTACTATCCGAGCCGCAAACATATCCCGGTCCCCCTGAGAACATTTATAACATGGGTGATGTCGATGAATAAAAATATCCTGCAGCAATAGCATGTGAAACGGCGGGTGAAAATAGACGGGATGAAAAACTGATTTTATCACGCTCTTTTGTATTGTCTGTACGCCTGACGCTTCTGCGGCTTTATCGTCCGGTCGCCATCCCGCGCCATTAACGCTGTCCGGTTCCGGGGCTGCACGGGTGCAAAATACCGCTAAACCCGTTGTAGCCCCGATCCTCCCGGTAGCCGCCGGGGTTGGTATCGCTGACGAAAATGGCGGCGATATGCCTGGCGTTTTTGAACCTCAGTTTGGCCGGCACCCGCAATCGTAGCGGAAAACCATACTCCACAGCCAACGACTTACCGGCAAAATCCAGCGCCAGAAGGGTTTTCGGATGCAGCGCGGTGGCCATATCAAGCGATCCGCGCACTGAAAGTCGACAAGCGCGCTGAGATCGGCGCCGACATGCAGCAGGAAGCGCTTTAGCGGTACTTTGCTCGCACGGCTGGTTTCACCGTTTCACTGGAAGGGGCAGGGACAAAAACAACGGGCGTTATTCGCTGCGACCAGCCCAGAACCATAAATATGGCTGCCCGGAACGGCAAGCGGCTGGAACGCATACCAGACGCTGTGGTAAATGAAGTGCTTGCCAGGCTGGATGCAATTTTAAGTTAACGCAGGACGCAGAAAAGCAAAAAGCCTGCTTCAAAAGCAGGCTTTTCAAATATGGCTCCTCTGACTGGACTCGAACCAGTGACATACGGATTAACAGTCCGCCGTTCTACCGACTGAACTACAGAGGAATCGTTGTGGAGTCGTATCTTAGCGGCGAAAAAACTTTTGTCAAACATCTATTCGCCGTCCGAGGCTCAACTGGCGCATCCATCAACAAATTGTCGCCATTATCGACAATTTATCGGGAAAAATGCTTTGCAGGATTAGCTTTTCTCTATCATCATTTGAAATGTAGTTTCAACTTTTCTCACTAAGGTCTCCCTTGAACGTCACCGCCGCATTACGCCAGTCCGTCGAACGCACGTCCTGGTTTAAAAAACGCAAGAGCTATCGCGTCCTCTACTGGCGTGAAATCAGCCCGCTTGCGGTCCCCATTTTGCTGGAAAACGCCTGCGTATTGCTGATGGGCGTGTTGAGTACTTTTTTGGTCAGTTGGCTCGGTAAAGAGGCCATGGCGGGCGTAGGCCTGGCCGACAGCTTCAATATGGTGATCATGTCCTTTTTTGCCGCCATCGACCTCGGTACGACCGTGGTGGTGGCTTTTAGCCTGGGTAAGCGGGACCGGCGGCGGGCAAGGGCGGCAGCGCGCCAGTCGCTGGCGATAATGACCCTGTTCTCGATTATTCTCGCGGCGGTCATCCATGCCTTCGGCGCGGAAATCATTAATTTTGTCGCCGGGGATGCGACAGAAGAGGTAAAAGGTCTGGCGCTGACCTATCTGGAGCTGACGGTGCTGAGCTATCCGGCGGCGGCAATTGCCCTGATCGGCAGCGGCGCGCTGCGCGGCGCCGGGACCACCAAAATTCCGCTGCTGATCAACGGCGGGATGAATATCCTCAATATTATTATCAGCAGCATCCTGATTTACGGCATTTTCTCGTGGCCCGGCATGGGGTTTGTCGGGGCGGGGCTGGGATTAACGATTGCCCGCTACATTGGCGCGGTGGCCACCATTTGGGTGCTAATGATCGGTTTTAACCCGGCGCTGCGCATTTCGCTGAAGAGCTATTTTAAGCCGTTTAACTTCGCCATTATCTGGGAAGTGATGGGCATCGGGATCCCCGCCAGCATTGAATCGGTTTTGTTCAACGGCGGTAAGCTGCTGACGCAGATGTTTGTTGCCGGGATGGGGACCAACGTGATTGCCGGTAACTTTATCGCTTTCTCCGTGGCCGCGCTGATCAACCTGCCGGGGAACGCGCTCGGTTCAGCATCGACTATTATCACCGGCCGACGCCTCGGAAAAGGGCAGATCGCTCAGGCGGAGCGTCAGGCGTGGCACGTCTTCTGGCTGTCGACCATCATTTTGACGGCGATCGCCTGGGGAACCGCGCCGCTTGCCGGCCTGATCGCCTCGTTCTATACCAGCGAAGAGGACGTCAAAGTGGTGGTGAAAGAGCTGCTGTGGCTGAACGCCTTCTTTATGCCGATCTGGGCGATGGCCTGGACGCTGCCGTGCGCCTTTAAAGGAGCGCGCGACGTGCGTTACACCATGTGGGTCTCAATGCTCGGCATGTGGGGCTGTCGCGTGGTGGCGGGCTACACGCTGGGGATTGTGCTGGGCATGGGGGTGATCGGCGTCTGGCTGGGTATGGTGCTTGACTGGGCGGTGCGCGGCGTTTTGTTTTACTGCCGGATGGTCAGCGGGCGCTGGCTGTGGAAGTACCCGCGAACGAAAGCGCAGGCCGACGAGACCCGCGCGCAGGTTGAAGAAACGTAACATGTGGTGGGCGAAACGGGACTTTTCGCCCAAAGTGGAGAATTATTCGGCAAACGGTTTGAAATGTGAAAACAGCCTTTGACAAGGTGGGGCGCCATCGATAATATGCGCCTCGTTCAAACGATTCCTCTGTAGTTCAGTCGGTAGAACGGCGGACTGTTAATCCGTATGTCACTGGTTCGAGTCCAGTCAGAGGAGCCATATTTAAGAAGCCCGCTTAAGGAAACTTAAGCGGGCTTTTTGCTTTCTATTCCATAGCCACGATGGTGGCAACGCCGGGGCACAAGAACATTCCCTGCGCACCGTCAGGGTCTTAAAACCAGGATACAATAAGGGAAATTAGCCCGATCGCGGCAGTCCAGAAAAAAAGAGTTGCTAATAAAATAAACAGGCGGATATTCCCTACGGTTAATTTCATAAAGCTGTCGTCCATACTTTTACGAAAATAGTACATTGCCGGTCGCGATAGATAAGCATATCCATGGTTGCTTACTGTCGACATGCGCAATTTTATCTCTGGTAATTTAGTAACAAGGTATTTGTTGCAAACAACCTGTCGCTATTAAAGGATGATTCCAGAGTAGAGTAGCGCCCATAGGTAACTCTTTGATTATTTTAATCTCTCCCTGGCGCTGGCTATTTTGTACCGCTTTTTTGTGACATGTGAATTTATCTAATTAATTTAATAGGTTACGAGACTCAATTCAAGTGTTAATCAGACCCCGGTTGAGCGTTTTATGACCACGGGGCAAATGATGCCTATATGTTAATAAAATGTTTATTTTTTAATTGGCATAGCAATAATAATATTGCGCGGATATACCATATGGATGTGTTCTGAGAAATTTTTACCCCTAACAAAAATAAACGCTTTATTTTATAACGCTCAGTCCGGCTGGTGGCCGCGTAAATATTTTACGCGATCCGGACTGAGTGTATTCTGCTCGTATGATATCAGCGCTTAGCGGAACGGCGGTTCGTTGAAGGTTCTCAGCTTGCGCGAATGCATGTGGTCGCCTTCGGCGCGCAGCAGGTCAATCGCCCGAATACCAATCTGCAAATGTTCGGAAATGGCCCCTTCATAGAATCGGTTAGCCTGTCCCGGCAGCTTAATCTCGCCGTGCAGCGGTTTATCGGAGACGCACAGCAGGGTGCCGTAAGGAACGCGGAAGCGATAGCCCTGGGCGGCAATGGTTGCGCTTTCCATATCGATAGCCACCGCGCGGCTGAGGTTAAAGCGCAGCGCTGAGGCCGAGTAGCGCAGCTCCCAGTTGCGATCGTCGGTAGTGACCACCGTTCCGGTACGCAGCCGCTGCTTTACCTCTTCGCCCGGCATGCCGCTGACCTGCTTCGTGGCGTCGTAGAGCGCGCGCTGAACTTCGGCGATGCTCGGAATAGGGATATCCGGCGGCAGCACCGCATCCAGCACGTGGTCGTCGCGCAGATAGGCATGGGCCAGCACGTAGTCGCCGATATTCTGGCTTTCACGCAGGCCGCCGCAGTGGCCAATCATCAGCCAGACGTCCGGACGCAGCACCGCCAGATGGTCGCAGATATTTTTGGCATTTGCCGGGCCGACGCCAATATTAATCAGCGTGATCCCCTGTCCGTCTTTGGTTATCAGATGCCAGGCGGGCATCTGGTGCTTTTTCCACGCCAGATCGGAAATCGCTTCCTCCGGTGCCTCCGTGTCCGCCGTTATCCAGATCCCGCCCGCGCAGGAGAGGGCGATATAGGGGCTCTCGGGATCGAGAATTTGGCTACAGCCCCAGCGCACGAACTCATCGACGTAGCGGGTGTAGTTGGTAAACAGCATATACGGCTGGAAATGGTCAACCGGCGTGCCGGTATAGTGGCGCAGGCGCGCCAGCGAGAAATCGACGCGGCGGGCGTCGAAGTGGGAAAGTGGATAGTATTCCGTCGAATGAAACAGGCCATCGGCGGTTTCATCGCCAATTTGCGACAGCTCGGTGGTGGGGAAAAAACGCGTCAGGCCGGCGCTCATTGAGCGATCGAGCGTGAGTTCGGAGCCATCAATAACGTACGGATAGGGGATCTCATGCTGCGACAGCCCGACGGTAATCGCGGCATCGTAATCCTGATACAGCATGGTGAGCTGCTCCAGCAGATAGGCGCGAAACAGTTTAGGGTTGGTGATGGTGGTGGTATAGCAACCGCTATGGGTGAAGCGACCCCAGGCCCGGGTTTTTAACGCTTTATGTTCCGCGCCGTCCCACGATACCGACAGCTGCGGGTAAACGAACAGTCCTTCCGCACGGGCGCTATTCTCGGGGAGGATATTATGGTGAATATAATCGCCGAGGGCTTTACGCAGCGCATTGACCGATTTTTCATAGAGCGCTTCGAGCTGCGTAAGCGCCTGTTCTGGGGTCAGCCTGGCGGCTTTCTGATTCATGACGTACTCCTTGTTTCTGCTCTGCTGACGTTTTGCTTAGTATGTCACAGACTGAAAAAGGCGCAGGACAATTTAACCCGCTTAGTTGAGAAAGTACTGAGATTAGAACCAGTTGATGCTGGGGGATGTCGATTAATGCGCGGTGATATTCGCGATGGCGCCCCAGCGTTCAGCGCTGAAATGCGTGGCGTTGAGCACTTTTAGGGTGATCGACTTATTGTCGTTAATGCAGTACAGGGCGTTAGCCAACGGCGTCAGCTTATCGCCCTCCTGTAGACGCCGGCCGCAGGAAGTGAGTTCCGCAATGATGGTTAGCTGGCCGCTTTGCAGAACCGCGTGGGTATGTGTAGACGTCGAGGCCTCGCGTAGTTTCTTAATCCACCATTCCATTTGTTTATTCCTGACCTGTTACACTCCGGCGATAATTCATGTTTGCTCCTCATCTGACAATAAGAACAGGCGGTTGGTTTAGTCTATGTTTAATAAGTGAATCGCAGGATCGGATTCCTTCTGCATAATAGCCCACCCTGGCAGCTAAAGAGATAATTCGGACAGAAATATGGCAATGATGCGTTTTACCCGGCTGCTGAATAAGTCGGGATTGAGAATAGTCTCGGTGGCGAAAAAAGCCATCATTGGGCTGCTGGTGGTCGTGATCGTCTTTTTTATTGGCCGTATTTACGAATCGCAGCGCGGTCCGGCGCTGCACCGCTGGCATACCTGGACGGCGAATGAAATGAGCGCCAGCGAGATTGACCGCGCCACTTTTGCCGAATACCAGACGCGGGAAGCGGCGATTTTCCGCGATATGAAAAGCAGCATTACCGACACGCTGAGCGACGATGAAAAAACGGCCATTAACCGCTTTTACTCGCAAAGTCTGGTCTATCCGGATAAGTTTCATCCCGACTGGAACCGCTCCTTTATTCTGCTGCCGCAGGGCAAACCGCGCGGCGCGGCGGTGCTGCTGCACGGCCTGACGGATTCTCCCTATAGCGTACATTATCTGGCGCAGCGCTATCAGCAGCTGGGATTTGTTGCCGTCGCGCCGCGGCTGCCTGGACACGGTACCGCCCCCGGCGCGCTCACCGCGGTGGACCGCGAAGAGTGGATAGCGACAACCCGGCTTGCGGTGCGCGAAGCGACGCGGTTGGCGGGGGATGACGCACCTCTGCACGTGGTTGGCTACTCCAACGGCGGGGCGCTGGCGCTGAAGTACGCCCTCGATAGCCTTGAGGATAAATCGCTGCGCCGGCCGCAGCAGGTCATTCTGCTGTCGCCGATGATTGGCGTTACCGCGTTTGCGCGTTTTGCCGGGCTGGCCGGTTTGCCTTCAGTATTTCCGGCTTTCGCTCGCGCGGCGTGGCTGAACGTCGTCCCGGAGTTTAATCCCTATAAATACAATTCGTTCCCGGTGAAGGCGGCAAGGCAGTCATGGCTGTTGTCGCAGGCGCTGCAGCAGCAAATCGTGCAGGAAGCGCAGCGTCAGCGGCTTTCTGAACTGGCGCCGGTGTTAACTTTTCAGTCGGTGATGGATTCAACGGTGAGCACCCGGGCGGTGGTGGATTCGCTCTATCGTTATCTGCCGGATAACGGTAGCGAACTGGTGATTTTCGACATTAACCAGGCGGCGAATTTGCGCGCGCTATTTCGTCCCTCGCTCTATTCGGCGGTCAATACGTTATTGCCGCCGGCGCCTCGGCCCTACGGCACCACGGTGATTACCAACGCCGCGCCCGACACCTACGAGACGGTGGCCCGCACCACGCTTGCCGGGACGCGAAGCGAAACCGTGACGCCGCTGAATATCGCCTGGCCGCAGGATATGTATTCACTATCGCACGTGGCGGTGCCGTTCCCGCTGACCGACTCGCTCTATGGCCGCGAACCGGCGGAGAAAAATCGCTACGGGATCAGCATCGGCACGATCTCGTTGCGTGGGGAAACCTCAACCCTGAGCGTCGGGCTGGATACGCTGATGCGCGTCACGTCCAACCCGTTTTTCCCGTGGATGATGGCGCGCATTAACCATCATATCGCCTGTAGCGAGCAGGCGGATATCGCTGCCTGTCTCCGTTCGCAGGAGGCGGCCTCAGAATAGCGTGAGGTGCATCACGGTGCGGATGGCGATCCCGGCGATAGCGCCAATCGCGGCGAAGCGGAACAGGCGTACGAAGCGCGAGCTGACGCCCAGAAAGATGCCGATGCCGGGAAGATCGAACGTTTGCACTAGCAGGCCCGCCGAGGCGTTGATCTGGCTTACGGTCGCTTTACCCTGCTGGACGAGCTCGGAGACCACGCCGAAATAGGCCGTACCGCCGGCAACGCATTTGACCAGCGCCGGCAGCACGAAGTTAACCGGAATATTCAGCCACAGCAGCAGCGGCAGCAGCAGGCGCTGAAGCATCTCAATCAGGCCTGCCGCCTGCATAAATCCGACGATGGCCAGCGACAGGATCAGCATGGGCACCGCGCCGAGGGCCAGGCGGATGGCGTCGGCACCGGCGCTGTTGATAACGGCGATAATCCCCTGGCTATTTTGCTCCGCCTCAGGCAGCGCGTCGGCCCGCACGTTTTCAACCATCGATAGCCTGCGGCCGGCGATATGCCAGGTGACCGCGGCGGCGCACAGCCCGCCGACAATCGAAATGATGATTGAGGCCAGCCAGTGCAGGCCGAAGGGCGTTAACGGGTAGAAAACGTTGCCTTGACCCATGGCGAAAAGCATCGCCAGCGTGGCGGCCATATGCCGGTCCGAAGCGCCGCGTTTATCCATAATCGCGAGGGTCGCCAGCGGGGCGGCGAAGCTGACAAAATTCATCTGAATCAGGGCAAAAGCGCTCATCCCGGTTAAGCCGAACGGCTTAAGCAGCGGGGCGAGCCAGCGAACGATGGCGTCCAGTACCCCGCGGACCTCCAGATATTTCATCACGATGAGCATGACGACCATGATTGGCAACAGCGTATAAAGCGCCACATCGACGGAGGTTTTCCCCGCCGACATAATAATGCTGATGAAGTCCATCTATTTCTCAATCACTGCGGGCAGAAAGGATAATTAGCGCCATCATAATCCCAGCGGCAAGGAAATGAAATCACCGCGGCGGCGCTCTCTGTCCTGAAACGGGCGTTTAACTGGACTTGCAATTAGCCCGGGACGGTGCAGAAAATTTGTTGGTTGATATTTGCAAAGCCCGTTTTTTGTTCCCAAACTGAATGAACACCGGGCGACTTTCTTTAAGGATAAAACGATGCGACGTTGTCTGCGGCTAGCGTGGGGAATAGCGTTTATTTTCGCCTTGTCGGTACAGGCTGAAACGAAGGTCTATGGCGAGCAGCGCATCAGCGGCTGGTGGAGCTGGTTGAAAAACGACGTCTCGCAGACCTGGAATGAGCCGCAAAACTACGATTTATATCTGCCGTTTCTCAGCTGGCACAACCGCTTTATGTACGATAAAGAGAAAACGGATAACTATAATGAAATGCCGTGGGGCGGAGGTTTCGGCGTTTCCAGATATAACGCGGAGGGCAACTGGAGTTCGCTCTACGCCATGATGTTCAAAGATTCGCACAACGAGTGGCAGCCGATTGTCGGCTACGGTTGGGAGAAGGGCTGGTATCTTGATAGCCGTCGTGACTTTCGCCTGGGTCTTGGCGTCACCGCCGGGATCACCGCCCGCGATGACTTTGCCAACTACGTACCTCTGCCGATTATTTTGCCGCTCTTCTCCGCCAGCTACCGCCGTCTGAGCGTGCAGTTCACCTATATTCCCGGCACCTATAATAACGGCAACGTACTGTTTGCCTGGCTGCGCTACGGTTTTTAAATGCGCAGGCGGCCATGACCTGAACCGGCGAGCGTCAAATCGTAATCACTTTTTTGACCACCGAATTGGACAGCGCGAGCATCGAAATCAGTACCGAAGTGATAAACGTAAGGACAATCAGCATTAATTTTGTCCCCAGCGAGTTAATCGGGATAAACGCGGTGAGCAGGTGAAAAACGGAGTAGTGGAGAATATAGACGCCGGTCATCGTTTTGCTAATGGTGGCGAGAAGGGTCTCTTTAAACTCGCTGTTTTTGCGAAACCGCACGCCGTTGGCGGCAATAACCAGCGCAACCACCAGAATATAGATTTGTGAACCGGTCAGAATGAACGCATTTCTGTCGGCCTTAAACAGGGCGAAAAAGAAATGCCGCTCGTAAAACCAGGTAAAAAGGTAAATAAACGGAATGGCGATCATCGCGCCTTTGACCACTTTTTCTCGCCTGAGCCAGTCGGCGACCAGCGGGTCGCTGAACAGCTGACCGGTCAGATAAAACAGCAGCCAGGTCCACAGGCGGTACTGCGGCGCCAGGCTCAGCGCATGAACATCCGGGTACAGCGCGGACAAAAGATCGTAACCATACGAGAGCAGCAGCAGCGTGAACACCGCGGCAAAGAAGGCTGTGCGTCTTTGGCTGAGCCACTCGATAACCGGGTGAAAGGTATAAATGACGATAAACGCAAACACAAACCACGGCTGGATAAGATAGCCGCGCTGGTAGGGCTCCCAGAGATAGTACACCGTCATCCAGAACAGAAAGACGATCACCACGCTTTTGATTTTGCCCAACTGCCATTGTGAGTCGTGGCGAGACTGTGAATCCAGATAGCCCGCCACTACAAAAAACAGCGGCGTGGCGATAGTGGAAATAAACGTCAAAAACCCGAGGATCCAGTGATAGTCATAATCATAGCTATCCCAGGTGTTGTAAATGGTGAAGAAGGTCACCGCCGTCATGCATCCCAGCGTTTTAATAATATTTAATCCGGTACTGTTCATGGTTGTCGCTTCATATTCTGATTGTGGAAACAGGCGTAGATTACCGGCAGAACCAGCAGCGTCAGAATAGTAGCAAAACCCAGACCAAACATGATAACGACCGCCATGCTCTGGAAGAAAACGTCGAGTAATAAAGGCGCCAGGCCGAGCACGGTGGTGAACGCCGTCAGCAGGATAGGGCGCAGACGCGAAGTGGCGGCATCAATAATCGCGTCCTGCTGCGCTTTTTCCTGTTTCTGCTGTTCAATCTCTTCTACCAGCACGATGCCGTTACGAATCAGCATTCCGCTCAGGCTCAGCAGACCGATTAACGCCATAAACCCAAAAGGGATCCCGGTGATTAAAAAGCCCGGCGTTACGCCAATCAGCGCCAGCGGCACGGTCAGCCAGATGGCGATCGCATTTTTCAGCGAACTGAACATCAGGACGGTGATGACAAACATCACCAGGTAACCCAGCGGCAGGGTAGTAAACAGCCCCTGCTGCGCCTCGCTGGAGTTCTCCGCATCGCCACCCCACTCAATGCTGTAACCGTGCGGCAGAGCGAGCGCATCAATCTGCGGCTTCACGCGGGACAGGATATCCCCCGACGTCTGGTGGCTGAGCGGGTCGGGATCGGTCTGTACCGTCAGCACCCGGCTGCGATCGCGGCGCAGAATCAGCGGATCTTCCCATTCAAGGTGAAAGCCGCTGACCACGTTACTGAGCGGAATATACTGCTGGCGGCTCTGGCTCCAGACCAGCACGTTATTCAGGTGATTCGCGTCCTGGCGCTCGGCGGCGGGCGGGCGGACGATCGTCGGCAGCAGGTCGGCTCCCTCACGGTACAATCCAACGCGGCTGCCGGAGAAGTTCATCTCCAGGGCGTTATCAATATCCTGTTTATCAACGCCTAACTCGCGCCCAAGCGCGGGGGAGTACTGCGGACGAATAACTTTGCTACGGTTTTGCCAGTCGTTGCGAACGCCGTCGGTGGCCGGGTCTGCGGAGAGGATATCGCCAACCTGGCTGGCGAGCAGGCGCAGACGGTCGGGGTCCGGACCTTTAATCCGCACCTCGATGGCGCTGTCGCCGGAGGGACCGAACATCACGCGCTTCGTGCTGGCGTTCACCTGCGGGTAGTTGCGCGCAATATAGCGATCCACATGCTGCGTCAGGGCGGCAATGCTGCGCTGGTCGTCCATGCGCACCATGATCTGCGCATAGTTGCTGTACTGCCGTTGCCCGCTGTAGGTGAGGATAAACCGCATGCTGCCCTGACCGACGGTGGCCACGGTGGTGACTACCCCGGGCTGGCCGTTAATGGTGGTCTCAATATCGCTGGTCATCTTTTCGGTGGTCGCGATATCGGTACCGTAGGGTAGCCAGAGATCGACAAAGAAAATCGGCGTATTTGACGAGGGGAAAAAGTTTTGCCGCACCGAGCCGAATCCCCAGATAGCGGCGGCCAGCAGCGCCGCCATGACGGTCAGCGTAATGGTTTTGCGCAGCAGAAGAGCACGCAGAGCCTGCTGGTACAGACGGTAAAAGCGCCCGCCGTACGGATTGGCGTCGGCCTGCGCCACCGGCTGCGATTGATTTTTAAACAGCCACCATTTAATCAGCACCGGGGTAATGGTCAGCGCCGAGAACCAGCTCAGCATGAGCGAAATCAGCAGCACCTGGAACAGCGATTTACAGTATTCCCCGGTTGAGTCCTGCGACAGGCCAATCGGCGCAAAGGCGAGAATGGCAATCACCGTGGCCCCCAGCAGCGGCAGCGCCGAACGGCGGATCACGTAGTTAATCGCCATGAGCAGCGTTGACCCCTGCTGGCGGGCGATCAGCACGCCTTCGACGATGACGATAGCGTTATCGACCAGCATGCTCAGGGCGATAATCAACGCCCCCAGCGAGATACGCTGCAGCTCGATACCCCACAGGTACATGATCAGCAGCGTACCGAGCACGTTGAGCGCCAGCGACAGGGCGATAATAATGCCGCTGCGTACGCCCATAAAGATCAGCAGCACGCCAACCACAATCGCCAGCGCCATCAGGAAGTTGGTGATAAAGCCGTTGACCGAATGGGCGACTTCCGCCGCCTGATCGTAGAACAGGTCAATGTTGATCCCGGCCGGTTTTTCCGCCGACATCTGCACCAGCTTGCTTTCCAGCGCGCGGCCAACGTCAATCACGTTAACCCCGGGTATAAACGACACCCCCATAGTGACCGCCTGTCGGCCGTTGGCGTGGTAAATGCTGGAAGGCGATTCGCTCAGCCCGCGCGAGAGGGTGGCAATATCGCGCAGCCGCGTCGCCGTTGCCGAGCCGTGCGGGCTGATTAACAGGTCGCCAAGCTCGTCGAGGTTGGCAAACTCGCCCGTGGGATGCAGGCGAATCGATTCGCTGCCGGATTTAATCTCACCGGCGTTAGACACCACGTTCAACCTGCTCAGTATCGCCGCCAGCTGGTTGAGCGTGATTCCGCGGGCGGCCATTTTCGCCAGCGAGATATCGATGTTGATCTGCTGGGGGATCGCCCCGCCGATGGCGACTTTGCCGACGCCGGGGACCAGCACCAGTTCACGACGCAGCTGCTCGGCATAGCGAACCAGCTCAGGGTTGGTAAAGCTCTCGCCGGAGAGGGCAAAGAAGAAGCCAAAGACATCGCCAAAATCGTCGTTCACAAACGGAGCGGCGACGCCGGGAGGGAACTGGCGGGCGGCGTCGCCCACCCGGCGGCGCAGTTCATCCCAGATTTGCGGCAGCTCGCGGGAGTGGTAGCGCGAGGCGATATTGACGGTAATTTGCGACAGACCGTTGGAGGAAATTGAGCTGACGTTGTCGAGATACGGCAGCTGCTGCAGCGCGTTTTCCAGCGGCAGGGTGACTTCTTCTTCCACCTGCTGCGCCGACGCGCCGGGATAGTGGGTGACCACCACCGCGGTTTTGATGGTAAACGCCGGATCTTCCAGGCGGCCAATATTCAGCAGAGCGAAGATCCCGCCGATGCCCAGCAGCAAAATGGTCAGCCAGACGCGGACCGGGTTGTTAATAAACTGGCGGGAAATATCCATTACAAACCTCGTTCACGCGTCCAGATACGAACCGGCTGTTGCGCATGTAATTCGCTGACGCCTGCCGCCACTACGCGCTCGCCGACGCTGAGCCCTTCGGTAATCACCACGCCCTGAGAGGTCACCGGGCCCACGCCGACTTTTCTCTCTTCCAGCTTGAGCTGGTCGCCGCTTCCCTGTACCACCCAGACGTGGGGTTCATTGCGCGGGCGATTATCCGGGTTAAACACCGCTTCAACCGGCACCACCACCGCGTTTTGTCCGGCGCTGGCGGGCAGGTTCGCCAGGTTGATTGTCACCGTTCCGCTAACGCCGCCCACCGCGGGGAAGTCGGCCGGCCTCGGCATAGTCAGTATGATTTGCCAGGTGAGCGTGCTGCTGTCGCTGCTGCCGGTGTGTTCTTTGTAGTCGGCGGTAAACTGGCGATCCGGCATGGCGTTAATTTTGACGACAGGACGATACTGCGCGTTGCGAATATCGAGCGCGGTAAAGAGATTTTCCGGAACGCTAAACACCACGTCGAGCAGATCGTTTCGCGTCAGAGTCACAATTGGCTGCCCGGCGGCAACCACCTGATGGTTACGTACCGGGACGTAAGCGGCAACGCCGCTGAACGGGGCGGTCAACGTCATTTGCGACAGCTCTTCGCGGGCGATTTTCAGCGCGGCGTTAGCGGCGTCGCGGTTGGCCCGCTGGATATCCATTTCCGCCTTTGAAATCGCCTGACGCCCGGCCAGCGTCTGGAAGCGATCGAACTGCCGCTGGGCGAGGGTGGCAGCGGTTTGCCGTTCATTCACGCGCTGCTGCGCTTCCCGGGCGTTGAGCCTGGCAAGGGGCTGCCCCTGAGTAATATTGGCTCCCTGACGGACATCAAGAGATTCAATCTGGCCGCCGCGTTTGAAAGACAAATCGGTGGAGTCCCCGGACTCAATGCGGGCGGGAAATACGCGCTGCTGCGCATCACCGATAGCCACCACCTCGGCGACTTTGACCATCCGCGGTAACGGCGTAATTTCAGGCGCTTTCCGATCGCAAGCCGTTGTTATTAAAATAACAAGCGGAATGAGAGAAAAATAACGGTTCACTGTATTCCCCTCGGAGTTAAAGGCCATGTTTTACATATTGTTCACAATCGCTGGTTTTATTCAGCGAGGGCCGAGACAACGAAATAGGTAATTAACCCGGTAGCCGTACAGGCGATTATTGCCAGGGCAATAAACAGGCTCAGGCGAAACAGACTGTAACCGAACATCGTTCCTCCTTTAGCTTAAATAGCTGGCTAAGTAAATTCTTATCTTAATAATTATTGTGGGGCGCCAGAAAACGAGCAAGCCACTGATAATGAGGATAGTCGTAGTAAAACGGAAATGTTAAAAAGAGCAAAAATTATGGCGATGTCGACGATTTTACCGGGTTTGTAGTCGAATTGTCTGGCTGCGCCTGACTCTGTGATATTTTTCAATATATTAATTGGCAGCTTAATAATGTTTATCGTGGTGTGCTACGTTTAATTATACCTACACGTCTTGCAGATTTTGTTCTTGAGATCTTTTCCTCAGCGCCATTGCCCGGGCTGTTTTCACCACCTTTTTTTATAGGTAATAAAAGGATTGTCTCTATGTATAAAAATATCCTCGTGCCGGTTGATGTGTTTGAAATCGGTCTGGCGGACAAGGCCTTGTCCCACGCCCAATTCCTTGCGCAAAGCTCTTCGGGACAGATTCATCTGGTACACGTCATTCCCTCTTTTTCTCCGGTGCTGACGCGCGGTTTTATTTCCGATGCACGAAAAATGGAAGACTATCTGATTAATACTGCTAAGGAAAAGCTGGCAGAGCTGATCAAGAAACTCGCGCTGACGGAAAAGGATATTCAGATTCACATTCGCAGCGGCAACATTCGCGATGAGGTGACCAAACTGGCCGATGAACTGAAAGCGGATGTGGTGATCATCGGTTCGCGCAACCCGAATATTCAGACGCATCTGCTGGGGTCGGAGGCGGCAGGAATCGTTCGCTATGCCCATGTTCCGGTTTTTGTGGTGCGTTAAGGGCGGCCTGAGGCTGTCCTGATTTCCGTTACAGGAGTGAGGAGATAACTATGAATACAGAAAAACCGGGCGGCCCGTTCTATCAGCTCTCCGTAGAAGAAACCCTGACCAGCACCAACAGCACTCCGGAAGGCATCAGCGGCGCCGAGGCGGCGACGCGTTTGCAGCAGTATGGCGAAAATGCGCTGCCGCAAAAGGCGGGAAAGCCGGCGTGGCTGCGCTTTCTGGCGCATTTTAACGATGTGCTGATCTATGTGCTGCTGGCGGCGGCGCTGCTGACGGCGGTCATGGGGCACTGGGTGGATACCCTGGTGATCCTCGGCGTGGCGGTGATTAACGCCCTGATCGGCCATATCCAGGAGAGCAATGCGGAAAAATCGCTTCAGAGCATTCGCAACATGCTCTCCAGCGAGGCGGTGGTTATTCGTCAGGGCAACCATGAAACGATCCCGACAACCGCCCTGGTCCCCGGCGATATCGTCGTCATCCGCGCAGGCGATCGCATTCCCGCCGACCTGCGGGTGATCGAAGCGCATAACCTGCGGGTGGAAGAGGCGATTCTGACCGGCGAATCGACGGTGGTGGAGAAAAGCACCGAGGCGCTCAGCGGCGAACTGCCGCTAGGCGATCGTACCAATCTGCTGTTTTCCGGCACCACGGTGAGTTCGGGCGGCGGAAAAGGCCTGGTGGTCGCCACCGGCGGCGATACCGAGCTGGGCCATATTAACCAGATGATGTCGGATATCGAAAAACACCGTACGCCGCTGCTGGTGCAAATGGATAAGCTCGGCAAAGCCATTTTTATCATCATCCTGGTGATGATGGCCGCGCTGTTTGTCTTCAGCCTGCTGTTCCGCGATATGCCGGTTTCTGAGCTGATGCTGTCGTTGATTAGCCTCGCGGTGGCGTCGGTGCCAGAGGGTTTACCGGCGATTATCTCGATAATCCTCTCGCTCGGCGTGCAAACCATGGCCCGTCAGAAGGCGATTATCCGCAAGCTGCCCACAGTGGAAACCCTTGGGGCGATGACGGTGATCTGCTCGGATAAAACCGGAACGCTGACCATGAACGAGATGACGGTGAAGGCCGTTATTACCGCCGATAACGTTTATCGGGTGGAGGGCGACAGCTACGAACCGGTAGGGAATATTCATCCGATCGATGAGCCCGATCCGATAACCGTTGCCCCCGGCACGCTGCTGGAACGCTATCTGCGCACCATCGATCTGTGTAACGACAGTCAGCTTATCAAAGACGAAAGCGGGCTGTGGAAAATTACCGGCGGCCCGACCGAAGGGGCGCTGAAGGTGCTGGCGGCGAAAGTCCCGCTCCCGACGGTCAACACCGAGCTGCGCAGCAAAATCCCCTTTGATTCACAGTATAAATATATGTCGACGCTGTACCGCATCGGCGATGAAGAGATGATTTTGATTACCGGCGCGCCCGATGTCCTGTTCCGTCTGTGTCAGCATCAGCAAACCGACCATGGCCTGGCGCCGCTCGATCAGCCTTACTGGGAAGCGAAAATCGAAGAGTACGCGCGGGAAGGGCTGCGGATGGTGGCGGCGGCGTGGAAACCGGCAGCCGACGGGCAAACGGAGCTTAGCCATGAGGATTTGCAGCAGGGCGTCATTCTGCTGGGGGTTGCCGGGATGATGGATCCGCCGCGACCGGAGGCGATTACGGCGATCGGCGACTGCCTGCAGGCCGGGATCCGCGTGAAGATGATCACCGGCGACCACCCGCAAACCGCGATGAGCATCGGCAAGATGCTGGGGATCGGCAATGCGGAAAACGCCATCACCGGCAGAGAACTGGAGGTGATGGACGATATTCAGCTCAGCGAAGCGGCGCAGAAATTCGATATTTTCGCGCGTACCAGCCCGGAAGATAAATTCCGCCTGGTGCAGGCGCTGCAAAGCAGGAAAGAGGTGGTCGGGATGACCGGCGACGGCGTGAACGACGCCCCGGCGCTGAAGCAGGCCGATGTCGGTATCGCGATGGGGATTAAGGGCACCGAAGTGACCAAAGAGGCCGCGGATATGGTGCTGACCGACGATAATTTCGCCACCATCGCCAGCGCCGTCAGGGAAGGGCGTCGGGTATACGACAACCTGAAGAAAACCATTCTCTTCATTATGCCGACCAACCTGGCGCAGGGGCTGTTGATCATTATTGCGCTGCTGGCGGGGAATTTAATTCCGCTGACGCCGGTGCTGATCCTGTGGATGAACATGGCAACCTCCGCCACGCTGTCGTTCGGCCTGGCGTTCGAAGCGGGCGAGAAGAACATCATGCGGCGTCCGCCGCGCGATCCCAAACTGCACGTAATGGACGGCTTTGCTATCTGGCGGGTGATTTTTGTCGGTTCGATGATTGCCGTCAGCGCCTTTGTGCTTGAAGCCTGGCTACAGCCGCGCGGCTATTCGCCTGAGTTTATCCGCACGGTGCTGCTGCAGACGCTGGTTACCGCCCAGTGGTTCTATATGCTCAACTGCCGGGTGGCGGACGGCTTCTCGCTGAGTAAAGGGCTGCTGGCGAACCGGGGGATCTGGATTGTCAGCGGGGTGCTGCTGGTGCTGCAGCTGCTGATTATCTACGCGCCGTTTATGCAGATGCTGTTTGGTACCGAAGCGCTGCCGTTCCGCTACTGGGTTATCACCTTTATTATCGGTTTTGTGATGTTCCTGATTGTGGAAGTCGAGAAGCCGCTGACCCGGAGATGGCGTACGGCCTGATATTGAGCAGAACGCGGCATTCCCGGTAGCCCGGCTAAGCGCTGCGCGAGCCGGGCTACCCGTGATGTGATGATGGGTTCCCCGGGCAGGCGCAACTCGCCGCTCCCGGGATAACCTCGTTGCTTGCAATTGAGATTGATATTAGCAATCATTATCAATACCGAGGGTGTGCTGGAAACAATCAACCGATGTCGCTTCGCAAGTTTTGTTTTGCTTCTCCGCCGAAAGGGCGGATTTTTATCGCCGCGCTGGTCTCCACGCTTTATGGCATTAACGCTTACGCCAGGCCGGATATGCGCCCGCTGGGGCCGAATATCGCCGACCGCGGCTCCGCGTATTATCACTTCAACGTTGCTTATTTCGATTCCCTTGATGGCGAACGGCATTATAAGGTCTGGACTGCGATACCGAACGCGGCGCCGCCCGCGCAGGGGTATCCGATTCTGTACGCTCTGGACGGCAACGCGGTGATGGACCGGTTGTCCGACTCGCTGCTTGAGACGTTTACGCAAAAAACGCCGCCCGTTATTGTGGCCATCGGCTATCAAACGAATTTGCCCTTCGATCAGCCTGCCCGAGCCTATGACTACCGGCCGAAAGTAGAGGAGAATCCTGCCGACGCCGGATGGGACCGACGGAAGAGCGGCGGCAGCGAAGCATTTCGTCAGCTATTAGAAAATACCATCGTGGAAAAAGTTGAGCGCGGGATCGCGATCAACCCTCAGCAGCGGGCTATCTGGGGGCACTCCTATGGCGGATTATTTATCATTGACGCCTGGTTGGCGTCATCCCGCTTCCAAATCTATTTTTCTGCCAGTCCCTCTCTGGGACGGGGCAACGCCTCGCTGTTAGCAAAAATGGCCGAGGCGAAGGCGGATGCGTTTAACCGGAAGTCCCTGTACCTGATGGAGGGGGCGGTTGCGACCCAGCGGGCCTCTTCCACAGGGGCAGAAGAGATCCGGAGCAACGTTCTGCAGACGGTTTCCCTGCTCAAGAAAAATGGCGTGGCGGTCAACTGGTGGCCCTATCCCGGGCTGTCTCACGGGGAGATGTTTAGCGCCTCGCTGCAAAGCGCGCTGCTGGCGATGAGCGGTTTTCCCCTGGGCTCGGGCAATTAGTCGAAGATGCATTTTCGCATACCGCCGAATGAGAGTAGGGCGCATTAACTGGCGAGCCCTGCTGTTTCGATGCTTAAGGCAGCTGACGATAGGCGTCGTCGGCGACCGGCTCCAGCCATTCGTTAGACGCACCTTCGGCAGGGACGGCAACGGCGATATGGGCAAACCAGCTATCGGCGGCCGCGCCGTGCCAGTGCTTGACGCCGGCGGGAATATTCACGACGTCCCCAGCGGTAAGCTCGCGCGGCGGTTGATTCCACTCCTGATACCAGCCGCGACCGCCGGTCACCAGTAAAATTTGCCCGCCTTTATGATGGATATGCCAGTGGTTACGGCAGCCGGGCTCGAAGACCACGTTACCGATATTGACCCCTTCCGTGGAGAGCATATTCAGGTAGCTGGTACCCTGAAAATACTGCGCATAGGCCTCGTTTTTCTCCCCCTTGGGGAAGATACCGTTACCGTCAAATTGTTGGTTCATGATGTCTCCACATTTCAGTTTCGGGCTTTTAAGCGGCCCCTTACGACTCGTTGAACAAAGTGTAGAGAAGGTTTGATTAAATGATAAGATGCGCAAATATGAATACACTGGTGCACAAAATTCACCAATGATGAGCAAAGAAAAACTTAACGACCTGCAGGCTTTTGCCACGGTGGCTCACGAGCGCAGCTTTACCCGGGCGGCCGCGATTCTGGGTGTTTCCCGGTCAGCGCTGAGCCATACGCTGCTGGCTCTGGAAGCGCGTCTCGGGATAAGGCTGTTAATCCGCACCACGCGCAGCGTCTCGCCAACCGATGCCGGGAACCGTCTTCTGGCCGTTCTGGCGCCGCGGCTGAATGAAATCGAAGCTGAACTGGCTTCTCTGCGCGCTTCACGAGATAAACCCGCCGGAACGGTACGCATTACCGCCAACGATCATGCCATCGTCACCGTGCTGTGGCCGCGTCTGCGGCCTTTATTAACGCAATACCCGGATATTCATATTGAGTTCAGCGTCGGGTACGAGCTGACCGACATTGCCGCCCAGCGTTTTGATGCCGGCGTACGGATGGGCGATCAGGTGGATAAGGACATGATTGCGGTGCGCATCACGCCCGATGTGCAGATGGCGGTGGTTGCCGCCCCCGCTTATCTTGCCGGCAGGGCGGCAGTAAGACGTCCTGAGGATCTGATGACGCATAACTGCGTTAATTTGCGTTTGCCCACCCACGGCGGGCTTTACGCCTGGGAGTTTGAAAAGGGAAGTCAAAAGACCAGCGTTCGCGTTGACGGGCAAACCGTTTTCAACAATACCTTTCTGATGATTCAGGCCGCGCTGGACGGAGCAGGGATTGCCTATGTTCCTCACGACTTAGCGGCGAAATATATCGCTACGGGGGAACTGGTACCGCTACTTGCCGACTGGTGCCCTCATTTCCCGGGATACTATCTTTACTACCCGAGCCGACAGCATCTTCCGGCGGCGTTTACGCTGGTGGTCGACGCGCTGCGCTGGCACCGCAGGGGGTGATCCCGGCTGCGCGATGGCTGCCGGGCTTCTTAAACAGGGATCCTCTGACCGGGATGGCGTTACTTATTATTGGAATTGGGAACATGCTGCTGCATCAATTCAACGATCCAATCAATAAAAACACGCAGTTTGGCGTTGACATGGCGGTTTGGCGGAAACGCCAGGTACAATGGCATTGGACTGATACGCCATTGTTCAAATAACGGAATTAAAGCGCCACTGGCCCGATGTTTTGCCGCCATATAGGTTGGCAGCGCAATCACGCCTAAGCCAGCGAGCCCCGCTTCGAGGTAAGCATTGCCATCATCCACGGCAAGTACATAGCGGCCTGTGATTTCAATATGTTCACTCCCACTGCGCAGGACCAGAGGCTCAATCTTACCGGTGCGTGAGGACAAGAATCCCACTATGCGATGGTCGGTGTTTTCCAGCTCTCGCGGGTGCGCAGGGGCGCCAAGGCGTTCCGCATAGCCAGGGGCGGCGTAGACGCCGATTTGCAAATCGCCGACATGGCGCGCGATCAGGGACTGGTCGTTAATGTCGCCACCGCGCAGGACGCAATCCACGTTGTCGCCGATCAGGTCCACCACCCGGTCGCTGACGCCCATGTCGAACTGGATGTCAGGGTAGCGCGCGTGGAAAGCCGGTAGCTCCGGTATCAGGACGAGGCGGGCCAGCGGACTGGGCACATCCACCCGTAGCCGTCCCCTGGGGGTCATCGCCGCACTGGACAGGCTGTTTTCAGCATCCTCCATGTCCGCCAGCAGGCGGATGACGCGCTCGTAGTAGACCGCGCCATCGGCAGTCACGCCGAGCCTGCGGGTGGTGCGATGGAGCAACTTGACGCGCAGGCGCGCTTCCAGCTGCTGAATGAGCTGCGTCACCGTGGTTTTACTCATATGAAGCGTTTGGGCAGCCTTTGTGAAGCTCCCTGCCTCCACCACGCGAGCAAAGGCGCGCATCGCATCGAAACGATCCATTCCTTACCCCCCCCCTTTTCACCGATTGTTTGGATTTTACAAACAATGATGGACAAAGTCGCTTGTTTATCCGCCCGATTCAGCACCTGTAAAGTGTCTTTACGTTCACCGGGCTGATTTTGCCCCATTGCAGAGGTACAAACATGACAGCACGCGAAGCCGTTTTTCCCCTCGGTCGGCAGGCGCTCTATGAGCGCAATCGCTATTCACCGGCCATCAAATCCAATGGTTTCTTGTTCGTTTCCGGGCAGGTTGGTAGCCGCGAGGATGGTTCGCCTGAGCCCGAACTAAAAGCGCAGGTCAGGCTGGCATTCAATAATCTCAATGCTGTTCTCGCGGCTGCGGGCTGCACGTTCGGTGACGTGATTGACGTGACCCTCTTTGTTGTCGATCCCGAGTCAAATCTCGACGCTATCTGGAGTATCCTGCCAGAATATTGGGGGGAAGCGCCTTACCCTACGTTGACCGGGATCGGCGTGACGTGGCTTTACGGATTCCAGTTTGAGATTAAGGTGATTGCCAGGCTGCCCTGCGCGTGACGGGGCTTTCCGCCAGTCAAAAGATAAGACAGAGGAAAATTTATGAAAGCAGCGGTCTATGACGTGGAAGGTTCTCCCGGCGTCCTGAAATATGTCGATGTCCCGGAGCCGGTCACAGGGCCCGACGACATCCTGATTTCTGTCGAGGCTATCTCGATTGAGGGTGGCGATCTGATTAACCGCCGTTCAACGCCGCCGCCGCTTCCTTTATGGATCGGTGGCTACGCGGCCGCGGGCACAGTTGTTGCCGTCGGATCGAAAGTCCGAAGCCGTACGGTTGGGGACAGAGTCGCTGCTTTTCACATGCAGGGATCGCATTCGGAACGTTGGGCTGTGCCCGCGGAACGCACCTGGCTTATACCCGATGGGGTGGGAATGGCAGAAGCGGCAGCGTTGCCGATTTCATTTGGTACCGCGCATCATTGCCTTTTCACGCGAGGCATGCTCCGGCAGGGAGAAACCGTTCTTATTCAGGCCGCAGCGGGTGGCGTGGGGCTCGCGGCCGTTCAGCTTGCCTCACAAGCAGGCGCAACGGTCATCGCCGTGGTAAGCGGAACGCAGCGACGAGGTCGGTTGCGTGAACTTGGTGCCGATCATGTTGTGGATCGTACAAAGGATAACATCGTGGACAGTGTCCGACAGTACACCCATGGTACCGGTGTTGACCTCGTCATCGATCCGGTGGGAACGACGTTGCCTGTTTCGCTTTCTGCACTCGCTCCGGAAGGTCGTCTGGTCTTCGTCGGTAATGCTGGCGGCGACAGTCTGACTGTCGACTTATGGCCGGCAATGCAGTCTAACCAGACGCTCATGGGGGTATTCATGGGACCTCTTTTTGCAAGGCATGGAGTTCGAACCAGCGTGGACGAGATGCTGCAGGCTGTAGCAGCAGGGCGCGTCACGGTTGTCATTGACCGCATCTTTCCCCTGGCTAACGCTGCCGCGGCCCACGAATTTGCTGAGACAGCGAAACCGCTTGGCCGGATCGTGATGAAGCCATGACGCGCGTTTGACCAGGATGAGTGCGTGGCGGCAGGATGCTATTAGAAGCGTTTTTCGGATGGTACTAACTTTCTGATTTTGAGGCGTTAAGGGACATTGGGGGCACGCCGTCCTCGAATCCGCTTGACCTCAAAATTCTTCCGATGTGGAGGAGAAAATGAAAATAAAAAAGCCCGCTTCAAAAGCAGGCTTTTCAAATTTGGCTCCTCTGACTGGACTCGAACCAGTGACATACGGATTAACAGTCCGCCGTTCTACCGACTGAACTACAGAGGAATTGTGTGAACGGGGCGAATACTACTGGTCTCGGATTTTTGTGTCAACCCTAAATTTAACTTGCTGATTCAAATGGCTAAATTTAGTGCAGGTCGTTGTTTTAGTGTACTGCCGGGCTATCGCCGCCATCCGGTGGGGTATTCTCACGTAATCTCTCCAGCGGATCCTGGCGATAGAACAGGCAAAAACGCTGCCAAAGCGCGGGAAAACGCGGGGCGAACAGCTCTGGCGCGCTAAAGAAGTATTCAGAGAGCACGGCGAAACATTCGCCAGGATCGGTGGCCGCGTAGGCGTCAATACTGGCGGCGCTTTCACCGACCAGATCGATCTCATCCTGAATATTGTTCATGGCAGCATGGAGATCGTGTTCCCAGCCTGCCACCTCGCGCAGGGGGATAAACGGCACGCCGCTCGCGCGATCGCCATTGCGGGTATCCAGCTTATGCGCCACTTCATGAATAATCAGATTGAAACCGGAAGCGTCGAAGGAGTCCTGAATGTCCAGCCAGTTTAGAACAATGGGCCCTTGCTGCCAGCTTTGCCCTGATTGCACGATTCGCTGGCTATGCACCAGGCCGATATCATCTTCCCATTCGTCGTCGACAACGAACGGGGCAGGGTAGATAAGTACTTCGTGAAAACCATCTAACCACTCGATGCCCAGTTCGAGAACCGGCAGGCAAAACAGGAGCGCGATACGTGCGCTCTGTAGGGGAGTGAGCTCCAGCCCCTGTAATGCAACCAGACGCTTCTGTTGCAAAAAGCGGGATGCCATTTGCGCCAGCTGCTGCTGCTCATGGTCGGAGAGGTTGGCTAATACAGGGATGGCAAGCGCCTTTTCCCAGGGGATTTCCGCGTTGCCGGACTCTTCATCTACTTTCCAGGGCCATTTAAACATCATATTGCTCGCAAAGTCGTCACTTGAACTGAATTAAAGAGACAGGAACTATTAAAATGCCAAAGAACCTGGCATTATAGCAACCTCAACAGCGGAGAGATGCCGGAGCGGCTGAACGGACCGGTCTCGAAAACCGGAGTAGGGGCAACTCTACCGGGGGTTCAAATCCCCCTCTCTCCGCCACTATTCATCAAAATCAACCAGTCGCAAAGCGCTTTTGATTTTGCCCTGCATGAATCCCTGCATTAAAATTTCTTTCTATCGCTCTGTTTTCTCGCCTCTAACGCTGTCTTTTTTACCATGTTGCCTCTTGTTGGGCATCCACTTTTATCCTCTTTAGTTCACAAGCTCACACTCTTTACAATAGCTTAGCCCGTCTTGCATCACAGATAACAAAGCAGTTAACTGCCCTTGCTACACTAGGATTCTGTAAGGATATCCTCAAGAGAAGGGTTGATGGATGAAAAGAAGCGAACTCAGAAAAGCACAGGAAGCATGGTTGACTGTCGAGCGCTGTGAGGTGATAGAGAGACTTATGACCCAGGCCCGAGCTGCCGGGATAAAAACTATCCCGCGCGGATCTGGCGCGGGATCATATACCGGTATGCGGGGTGGCGAAAAGTTTCAATAGTTGGAGGTTGAACTCCTCATCGCATCGCCCGTTTTTATAATGATGCAATCAGTGGCGCATTGCTCCTTTGCCGTCAGAATAACATTATCGGGAAGCCTGAAATGCATTGACTTGCTAATTAAGATTTGCTCCGCCATCCCCTTGATAGCCCAGGGAGCCGCAAGGGAAATATTGCCAAACTCGTCATAACGTTGTGTTTTAGTAAAGGCGTTATAGGCAGGATCTTGGATGTCAAAAAGAACATCCCCTGTAAATGTTTTCCCCACCTTGTAGGAAAGCGCGCTGGCTAATGCGTTTAACTCCGATTTTTGTGGGATAATGAAACCATTAAAGATATTGTATGATGCAGCGATCATCGCGAATACCGTCAATATGGGTAGCGCTTTTTTTGCTATGTTGAGTTTGCTTGTCAAGGCATCTAACCCAATAATAATAAGAGCGCATGTGAAGAATTCCAGTGCTATCAGTGATCTATATGCAGCCCAGTTTTCCTTGACTAATAAGTTTGGAGAGTAGGCACCAATCCCCATGATAATAAACATGAGAACCTTAATCGGGCCTGATTTGCCTTTTATTATTGAAAGTAAACCTATTGCGCAAATTATTAATGAGAGCGTTGTGAAAAAGGTGCCTGGAGTTATATTAAAGTTGTTGATAGCGTTAATCAACGGTTCTTTTATAAACCATCGTAATTTCTCAAGTGGATTATTAGTTAACTCGGCACGTGCAATTGAACTGCCATATAACCATACAGGTATAAATTTTGAAAATAGCAGGCTGCCAAGCATGCCGATAAATAAAGCTGCGCCACTGATTAAAACAATGTTGATGGAAAAGGGTTTGTCTTTTTTCAGACAGTTATCAAGCATGACGAAAAATAAAAATGCCATCGCCGTTGGTTGATATATGGCAAATGCAAACCATAAAATAATGACGGATGCTGCAAATCTTATAATTGTCGTTTTCTTATTGATCGGTTTTAATGTCGCATAACTTATTCCGGCAAGGAGTATGGAGAGTACAAAAGGGAAACATGTCGCCCAGGAATTATAAACCTGTACTGCGGGCGTCAGGCATATTAATAAAGGGAATACGATCGTTGTTATTTTACGCTCGAATATGTTTCTTTTTTCTATAAATGAAAAAAGGAAAAAGCAAAGCATAAATACCGATATTACGGTAAAAAATCTAAGATAGGCAAGGTCATCGATATTGTGAACTAGCGTAAAGGCAAGTCGTCTGGCAACGGCATACAAGGGTCTGCCGGATTGCATATCCCATTGAAACGGAGAGCCTTTCCCTGAAAAAACATCGGAAAGTGTCGACCAGTCATCTGAAAATGCGTAACTAAATATAATCGTTGGGCTATAAACTAAGAAAATTGCCGCGAGGTAAAACATTGCAATAATTTTTTTAGAGTAAGACGTCATCCGTTCGTCCTCAGTGTTCATTGCTCGCCTCTCATTTCGTGTTTTGCTACCTCTTCGATAAAATATTTGGGCCGATTTTTGGATTCCATATATATTTTCCCAACGTATTCGCCAATTATCCCCAAAGAAAGCATCTGGACACCGCCAAGGAAGAAAATCGCAATCATTACCGATGTCCAACCCGCAACGGTATTTCCCAGGAGCTTCTCAATGAAGGCATAGATTGCAGCTAGTGAAGATAGAAGGCATGTGGCAACCCCAGCGGCAGCGATCATACGTAATGGGGTAATTGTCAGAGACGTTATTCCTTCTAACGCCAGTGCTACCATCTTTTTTAAGGGGTATTTTGATTCGCCTGCAACCCTTTCATCTCTGCTATAATAAACGCTGCTGGACTTATAACCCAACAGCGGAATTAGCCCCCTTAAATATAAATTTTGTTCTTTAAAATCCTTTAATGCTGTCAACGCTGTACGGCTAAGAAGCCGGAAGTCCGCATGGTTAGGAACCTGATTGACACCCAGCCCTGACATCAGAGAATAGAATTTATTGGCTGTTGCCCTTTTGAATACTGAGTCACTACTCCTGTTGTCGCGTACGCCATAAACAATCTCAAACCCTTCATTATATTTGTCTATCATTTCCTCAATGCAACCTATATCATCCTGTAAGTCTGCATCAATACTTACGGTAACGTCCGTATCCGCGTTTGCCAACCCCGCCAGCAGGGCGATCTGATGGCCCCGGTTCCTTGATAATTTCAGACCGCGGACGAATGACTTTTCCTGTGATGTGGATTTAATTTGTTCCCAGGTGTTGTCTTTACTGCCATCATCGACAAAGAGGATATAACTATTTCGAGCGATTTTTTCTTTTTCGAGGAGGTTTTGTAATACCGTGGTAAGCCCCTCCAGGCAGTATGGAAAGGCCTCTTTTTCATTATAACAAGGAACAACGATTGCTAACGAAGGTATTTTGCTCCTCGTGTGGTTTATATTAATTTCTTTCATTTCATTGACCAGTATTTGTTTAGAATAAAACCAGCTGTTGTGTAAATCACCATGCCTACAACTTGCGCTGTATAAATAGCATTAGGTATGACGATGAAAAAAACTTTCATTGCTATTAAATTTAAAATGTAACAAAAAGCGCATGTGGACAGGAATTTGATAAATCTCAGGGGGCTTAATGTCGTTGAGAAAGTGAACTTCGCATTCATAACAAAACTGAAAATAATACCAACGACATAACCTGTTGCATTTGAAAGGTAGACTCCCACGCCGACATGCATCAGGCCAAATATAACAACTGCCGTAATGGCTGTATTTGCCAGGCCAACGATAATGTACCTGAACGCTTCTCTGGATATATTTTTTTTCAAGGTGTAATTAATCATTTATTGATTTACATCAATTTTGCAAAGGGGCGGCTAAGAGACTGAATGCACGGTCGATATAAGCAATGAGCCCCTGGAATATAAGTATTTGACGCCAACTCGTGGTCGGTGTCAACCTGGGTTTTTATTACCGTGGACATATTCCTCGGCGGGTATTGTTTTACGTTTCTCTGGCTGAGCTTGTATGGATATGATAATGCCGAATGGCGGTGATATAAAAGCAGGAAAGCAATCGGAGGCGTGAGCTCTGGTGCGGTCATATCAGGCAGAGCTGCGGTATTAACTTGTCTACTGTTACGGTATTTATGCGCGGACGTTGCTGCGCTCAAGAAGAAAAAACAGTTTAAACCTCCCGGATAGGGCTGAGGGCGGGGAGTGAAAATATTGTGAGTTTTCTGTTTTTTATTGTTAATTGCATGATTGGCATGATGACGTAATTTTCTTCCAACGTCTCCCGTCACAAAGGATATCACGCCTCGAAGGGGCTATAATTATCATCTTCATGATTTACTGCGGAGCAATCGTTGATAGATCGCAACGCCTCATCTTTCTGCCGTGTAGCGATATTCGCGATGCAGGACGAGGAGTCGTTGGTAAAAACGAAAAAACCCGCACGAGGCGCTGAGGGATCCCCATAAAACAGTGCTAATAAACCAGCACCATACTTCGGTA
>NZ_JAWXQV010000101.1:0-47251 GCF_033843325.1 Klebsiella sp. JN_Kp126
GAGAGAACTGGCCGGTTCTTTCTGACGGAGTAATCATACAAGCCCGGACAGGCGCGTTACGCGCCGCCTCCGGGAAAGCGCCTTGAGAGTGATGATAAGCCTGTTCACCCGTTGAATCGCGGCGTTACGCCAGCCGCGGGTAGGCGCTGGCGATATCGTCGCCGGTAAACTGGGCAATCCAGCCTTCCGGGTTGTCGAAGATGCGGATGGCGGTGAAGTTGGGCTCCGAGCCCATATCAAACCAGTGCGGCGTGTGCGCCGGAACGGAAATCAGGTCGTTCTTTTCACAGAGCACCTGGAATACCTCGTCGCCAATATGCAGGCAAAACAGGCCGGCCCCCTCGACGAAGAAGCGCACTTCGTCTTCCCCGTGGGTATGCTCGTTGAGGAATTTTTCCCGCAGCGCCTCTTTCTGCGGATTATCCGCACGCAGGCTGATCACGTCCCAGCTCTGGTAACCCTTCTCAGCCACCAGCTTATCAATCGCATGCTGATAGGCGGCAATAACCGTTTCTGAGGCTGGCGCCGCGCCTAAATCGCGGTCGGCCTGCCAGCGCTCGAAGCGGACGCCTTTGGCGTTGAGCTGCTGCTGGATCTCTTCGGCGTTCGTGCTGTGCCAGAGAGAGTTTTGCGGGTCTTTCACGGAAAAAATGGTTAATGCGCTCATGCTGGGATCTGCTCCGGATGAATATCGTCAAAACGCTGAACCTGCGGATGGTGGCTGGCCGGGTCACGGTCGCCGCGCACCAGCTGTAGGGTGCGGAAGCCGGCCTCTTCGGCGGCATCCAGCTCCTGATGGATATCGGACAGGAACAGGATGGCGGCAGGAGGCTGTCCCAGCTGCTCAGCAATATTGCGGTAGGACTGCGCTTCGCGCTTGGCGCCTACCAGGGTATCGAAATAGCCGTTAAACAGATGAGTAATATCACCTTCGTCGCTGTAGCCAAATAACAATTTCTGCGCGGCGACAGAGCCTGAGGAATATACATATAAATCAATACCCTGTGACTTCCATTTTTCCAGCGACGGCAGGACGTCAGGATACAGGTGGCCGGTGAAGTCGCCATTGACGTAGCCTTCGCGCCAGATAATCCCCTGGAGCGCCTTGAGGGCGGTGGATTTGCGGTCTTCATCCATAAAGGCGAACAGGGTAGCAATAAGCTGCTCGACGCTGGCCGCCGGTTGGGCGATCTCTTCGCGCAGGTTATCGAGAATGGTCTTTACCGGATCGACAAACTGCTGGGCGGTCACGAAGCCGGCCAGGCGTTCGCGAGCGTACGGGAACAGGACGTTGTGGACGAAGCGAATGTCGCTGGTGGTGCCTTCAATATCGGTCACGATAGCGCGGATCATGAGTTCTCCAGAGTGAGCGGTAGGTCGTGCTGACGGTGGCGTTGTGCTGCTCGCTGTTTTCCACTCATAAGCATAAGCGAAATAACATTATCATTTAGACGTCTAAGCGTCTTGATTGCCAAATATTAACATCGTGTTATAGTGGCTTCAACAACAGCATCACAGACGGTACAAAAAGAATGAGCAATAAGCCACTGATTCCTGAGAGTAAACTTCCTTCACTGGGCACCACGATCTTTACCCAAATGAGCGCTCTGGCCCAGCAGCATCAGGCGATTAACCTGTCGCAGGGGTTCCCGGATTTCGATGGTCCGCGCTATCTGCAGGAGCGTCTGGCGCATCACGTGGCGCAGGGGGCGAATCAGTACGCGCCGATGACCGGCGTGGCCGCGCTACGCGACGCCATCGTCGATAAAACGGAAGAGCTGTACGGCTACCGTCCCGATGCCAACAGCGACGTGACCGTTACCGCCGGCGCGACGGAAGCGCTGTATGCGGCGATTACCGCGCTGGTACGTTCCGGCGACGAAGTCATTTGCTTTGACCCTAGCTATGATAGCTACGCCCCGGCGATTGAGCTGTCGGGCGGCGTGCTGAAGCGCATTGCTCTCCAGCCGCCGCATTTTCGCGTTGACTGGCAGCAGTTCGCCGCGAGCCTCAGCGACAAAACCCGGCTGGTTATCCTCAATACGCCGCACAACCCGTCAGCGACGGTATGGCAGCGGGAAGATTTTGCCGCGCTGTGGCAGGCGATTGCCGATCGTGAAATCTATGTGCTGAGCGATGAGGTTTACGAACATATCTGCTTTGCCGCCGAAGGGCATGCCAGCGTGCTGGCGCATCCGCAGCTGCGCGAGCGGGCGGTGGCGGTCTCTTCATTCGGTAAAACGTTTCATATGACCGGCTGGAAGGTGGGCTACTGCGTGGCGCCTGCCGCTATCAGCGCCGAGCTGCGTAAAGTGCATCAGTATCTGACCTTCGCCGTCAACACCCCCGCTCAGCTGGCGATCGCCGATATGCTGCGCAGCGAGCCGGAGCATTATCGCCAGCTGCCGACGTTTTACCGCGAGCGGCGGGACCTGTTTATTGATGCGCTGCGCGCCAGCCGTCTGGAAATTTTGCCCTGCGAAGGGACCTACTTCCTGCTGGCGGACTACAGCGCGGTCTCCGATCTGGATGATGTCAACTTCTGCCGCTGGCTCACCACCGAGATCGGCGTCGCGGCGATTCCGCTGTCGGTGTTCTGCGCCGATCCGTTCCCGCATAAGCTGATACGCCTGTGCTTCGCCAAACAGCCAGCCACGCTGCTGGCTGCGGCGGAACGACTGTGTCGTCTGTAGTTATTTAACGGTCCACGCCTGAGAAAATTGACGGTCGCTGAACATCTCCACCAGGCCGTTGATTTGCTTCAGGCGCAATACTTCGTCTGAGTCCATCCCTAACTCTTTGCCGATTTTCTCGTCACACCAGCCGAGATGCGCCAGCTCCTGGACGATTTCCGACATCGCATGAATCTGATGACGTCCGCGCGCCCGGTTGTGGCGGATGGTGGCGGCCATCAGAGAATCACGCCCGGGGCTGCTCTTTTCCAGGCAGGTGACGGGAAGGTAGCCTTTCAACCGTTTTTTCAGCGCCGCTCTGCCGCTCGCCAGCTCATGACGGTGAAAACCGTCGATAATGGAATAGCGCTCCTGATCCTGTTTCACTACCACAATGGGCTGCGTGAAGCCGTCCGTTTCCAGCGAGGTGAACAGCAGGCGTTTTTCCGGTGGAGCAAGGTTATTTGGGTTGTAATCATTAGGCAAAACGGCGTCCTGTTTTACCCACAATACGCAGTCAACCGGTTGTGATTTGAAGGGGCTATATTCATGCAGAATCTGGCGAAAGGCGTTAAGCGCAGTAATCTTTTCCTCTTCATCTTCCAGCGATTGTAGATAGCGTTCGAGATCCTGGATTAATTGTCGTTGCATAGTATTCCCCATTGCTGGCGCTTCTTATTCATCCGTTCGCGATAGCGTTTATATTGCGTTGCTTTGGTCGGGCTGAAAGAGAGCTGGCGGCACCAGTAATCATTGTTCAACAGAACCTTACAGATGCGCCGCCAGGACGGGACGTCTTTCGAGCCAATATCCGCCGGTTGCGTGTCCGGAATATCTATCATTCCCTTTTTTTGGTACCAGTGAAGATAGACGGCGATTTTATTGCGGTAATGTTCCGCCGTTTTCTCCGGCATGCTGTCGAGTAAAAACAGGGCGAAGCTTTTCCAGGTATGATGCGCGGGTTTATCCAGCTTACGATGGCCGTAGAACTGATTATCGTGACCGGCGTAGACCCCGCCGCAGTGGACGCCGCTGACGCGCTGGCACATGGCGGCCCAGCGTTCAGGCTCCAGCACATGGTAGAGCCACAGCCCCTGGCGCTGCTCCGGGCCAAAGGGTTCGCAGATACGCATATAGCGCAGCGGAACGCCCGCCTGATACATCAGGTTATAGAGCGGGTTGTAGGAAAGGCCGCTTTTACCGAACCAGGTCCAGATATCGGCGGTTTTCCAGTCGTAGATAGGGTAGATGTACCACGCGTGTCCGCCCGGCGCGGAGGTGGTCCAGGGTTTATCGTCGGCGAAGCGAAGCTTGCGCTGCGAGGAGATGGTGATAAACCGATTTAACGATTCATCGGCGCGGATGCCGATCATTATCGCCGCGGGACGATTTCGCGAAAACCAATCGGCAAATTCGCGAACAAACGTTTCAAAACTCATGCCCGATTGATAAAACGGGAAAAAGCCGGGATCGGTAATCGCGTCCTTTGGCGGTTGGCGCACCCAGCGCGCGCCGGGTTCCCAGCACTGCCATTCGGGATGATATTGGGTCAGAGAGTTCTGCGTGGTGAGAGGCAACGCGACCCAGAAAAATTGCTCAATAACGTCGCGATACTCTGCGCGCATCTTTTCACAATGCGCAATGGTGCAGGAGAACTGCGCTTCCCAGTCGACAAACAGGACGCAAATCTTTTTGCCTGTACGGCGGGCCTGCTGCGCCGTGAGATGCAGCATGGTTGTAGAATCTTTACCGCCAGAAAAAGAGACGCAAATACGGGAGAAGTTTTCCATTACCCATTCTATTCGCTGCTGACTGGCCTGCAGAACGGACTCGGGTAATGGAAGTTTTATAAAAGACACAGCCATTATTCCTTTAATTCTTAAAGATACTGTGTACTTATATCATATTTATTTCTTAATCAAGCGATTAGTTATCATTCATCAATTAAATCAAATGGCTTAAATTATTCAATAATATTATTCTTTTCGCACTCGTCGATAAAGTTTGCAAAGTTCGGGTCGTCAAGGTTTACCCGATTGTAAATCATATAAATAGCGATGGAGGGGATCTTAAATGGCGCCTCTATAATTTTAAATTTATTATAGAAACTGATGTGCTCTAAAATACAGGTAGGCACAAAACCAATAATATCAGTTTGCTGAATAACATTAAGGATAGCGGTGTATGAGTCGCTACTGAAAGAAATTTTTCTATCAGAAAGTATGCCGGCAGCCTGGCTTTGAAAAGACTTCGTTCCCTGATCGTTACAAATATAATAAGTAAAGCGCTCCTGCAGTATGGCTTTCGTCGTTGTTAGCAATGCCAGCCGTGGATGATTTTCGCTACAAACCAGTGAAATGTCCAGCTCCTGGATACGTTTACACACCGTGGCTCGCGATGACAGGGGGGTGGTGCTGAATATCAGGTCGGCTTTACGGTAGGCCAGCAGGCTTTCTACCGACTCTCCTGACGCCAGCAGGTCATGATGTTCAACGTGAAGGTTTGAATCATCTAATAACATATGGATCAGGCTGGTTGTTTTAGGGGTAATAAAAAGCTGCGGCGCATAAACAACCAGACGTTTCTTTAATTCAGAACGATTGGTGAGATAAATAGTTTGTTCTAATTGATTAAGATTTTTTTCAAGATGATGGTGGAGATTAACCCCTACGGTGGTAGGCGTAATTCCTTTACCTGAACGAACGAATAGCGGGTCATTCAGCTGGGTGCGTAACCGCTGTAGCGACTGACTGACGGCAGAAGGCGTAATGAATAGCGTTTCCGCCGCTTTACTGATGCTCAAATGCTGGTAAATGCATTCGAAAATAACGAGTAGGTTCAGATCAAATTTCTTGAGATCGTAAAGATTAGCCATTATCAACGTCCTGTTAAGCTGGCGGTAAGGGAAACTGGTGAATATATATTTGTATTATATTCATTGTATGAATATTTGTTTCTTATTATTTAATGCAGGCGCCGTTATTAAGTTTATCTAAATATATACCAGCGTTGCGCATTCTACCAGATCCTTTTGTGTACCGCTGAAGGCAGGGGAGACGGTCATATATAAATACTTACCTTGCCCCGCTTATCATCTGTAGTTTTTCTTTAACGGGAAGCCCGAACGCTTGTTGAAGTCTATTGGGTTATTCATATTATAAATTACTGATCCGCGAGTGGCACTGAGGATGTTCATCAACTGCGGGCGGTAATTAAATATTTTTATTCTCCGGCTTTCGCTGGTCCTGCGGGCAAGTATGGTAATTGGAAGAGCGGCAGCGGGGACGGTCTGCATCGCGCTAACGCGGGAAACATGTCAGAAAGAACGGGCGTTTCGACATGGTGATGCCCGGGGAAATCACCGGAATAGGTATGGGGAGCGGTAAAACCTATTACAGCCATAGGTAAGACCTGCCGCCGCGCGGATTGCCCTTTCGTTCAGCGGGTGATGTAATCCCATAGCTGTTACATTAAGGTGTAGAGCGCAACACACTGCCAGCTACTGGCGCTGAACCTACCTGCGGGTGTTTCAGGTAACGGGGCCGCCTGCGAGGGCGGCCTTTTTACTTTTCAGCGCATATAATGCGAAACGCGGTAGAAGATTGCCATCGCGTTGACAGGTTCACAAAGTTGTCTTGTTCCGGTTGTTAGATAACGCTTATTGATTCGATAATGCAAACGCATTGGTCGAGTCAGGAAAAATTCGTTAACTTAGACCTCAACGAAAACACGGAGGAAGTATAGATGTCCTTAATTAATACCAAAATCAAACCTTTCAAAAACCAGGCGTTCAAAAACGGTGAATTCATCGAAGTTACCGAGAAAGATACTGAAGGCCGCTGGAGCGTCTTCTTCTTCTACCCGGCTGACTTCACCTTCGTTTGCCCGACCGAACTGGGCGATGTGGCAGACCACTACGAAGAACTGCAGAAGCTGGGCGTAGACGTTTACTCCGTCTCTACCGACACTCACTTCACCCACAAAGCGTGGCACAGCAGCTCTGAAACCATCGCGAAAATCAAATACGCGATGATCGGCGACCCGACTGGCGCCCTGACCCGTAACTTCGACAACATGCGTGAAGATGAAGGCCTGGCAGATCGTGCCACCTTCGTTGTTGACCCGCAGGGTATCATCCAGGCTATCGAAGTTACCGCTGAAGGTATCGGCCGCGACGCGTCTGACCTGCTGCGTAAAATCAAAGCAGCTCAGTACGTAGCTTCTCACCCAGGCGAAGTTTGCCCGGCTAAATGGAAAGAAGGTGAAGCGACTCTGGCTCCATCTCTGGACCTGGTCGGCAAAATCTAAATTTCCATCGTCTTTCACGCCAACGCAGCTATGGCGTGAAATACTTGGGAAATTATTTCAGTCATGGGCGCACCGGCGCCCATTTCATTCCAACACCATGATGCAAGCGTATTCAGGCTGCCCGGACGAGGTCGCTTGCATGATGATGTTTTAAGCCCAGGAGATAAAAATGCTCGACACCAACATGAAAACCCAGCTCAAGGCTTATCTTGAGAAGCTGACCAAACCTGTTGAGCTGATTGCCACGCTGGATGACGGCGCTAAATCGGCAGAAATCAGGGAACTGCTGGCTGAAATTGCTGAACTGTCAGATAAAGTTACCTTCAAAGAAGATAACGGCCTGGCGGTGCGTAAGCCGTCATTCCTGATTACCAATCCCGGCTCCAGCCAGGGGCCGCGCTTTGCCGGCTCTCCGCTGGGACATGAATTCACCTCTTTAGTTCTGGCTCTGCTGTGGACCGGCGGTCATCCGTCAAAAGAAGCGCAGACCCTGCTGGAGCAGATCCGCAATATCGACGGTGATTTTGAGTTCGAAACCTACTATTCGCTTTCATGCCATAACTGCCCGGATGTGGTTCAGGCGCTGAACCTGATGGCGGTACTGAACCCGCGCATCAAGCACACGGCGATTGACGGCGGAACGTATCAGAATGAAATCACGGAACGCAACGTGATGGGCGTACCGGCGGTATTTATGAACGGTAAGGAATTTGGTCAGGGTCGCATGACGCTGACGGAAATCGTTGCCAAAGTGGATACCGGCGCGGAAAAACGCGCGGCGGAAGAGCTGAATAAACGTGAAGCCTATGATGTGTTAATCGTCGGCTCCGGCCCGTCCGGCGCAGCGGCAGCCGTTTACTCCGCGCGTAAAGGCATTCGTACCGGCCTGATGGGTGAACGCTTTGGCGGCCAGGTGCTGGATACCGTTGATATTGAAAACTATATTTCCGTACCCAAAACGGAAGGCCAGAAACTGGCTGGCGCATTAAAAGCGCACGTCAGCGAATACGATGTTGATGTGATCGATTCTCAGAGCGCCTCCAGACTGATCCCGGCGACGGTTGAAGGCGGCCTGCATCAGGTTGAGACCGCCTCCGGCGCGGTGCTGAAAGCGCGTAGCGTTATCATTGCCACTGGCGCGAAATGGCGTAACATGAACGTGCCGGGTGAGGATCAGTATCGTACCAAGGGCGTGACCTACTGCCCGCACTGCGACGGCCCGCTGTTTAAAGGTAAGCGCGTGGCGGTTATCGGCGGCGGTAACTCCGGTGTGGAAGCGGCAATCGATCTGGCTGGCGTTGTTGAACATGTTACTCTGCTGGAGTTCGCGCCGGAAATGAAGGCCGACCAGGTTCTGCAGGATAAAGTCCGCAGCCTGAAAAACGTCGATATCATTCTCAACGCGCAGACCACGGAAGTGGTGGGCGACGGTAGCAAAGTCACTGGCCTGCAGTACCGCGACCGCGTGAGCGGCGATGAGCATCACGTGGCGCTGTCGGGGATCTTCGTGCAGATCGGTCTGCTGCCGAATACCAACTGGCTGGAAGGCGCGATTGAGCGCAACCGCATGGGTGAAATCATCATTGATGCGAAATGTGAAACCAACGTGAAGGGCGTTTTCGCTGCCGGCGACTGCACGACCGTTCCGTACAAACAGATTATTATCGCCACCGGCGAAGGTGCGAAGGCGTCCTTGAGCTCATTCGATTACCTGATTCGCACTAAGACTGCATAATTCATAATAAAGTAAGACCAAACCTGCACAGCAAAGAGGCTACCCTGGGGTAGCCTCTTTTTTTACCTTACTGCCGCTACCTGACCACCATCACCGGAATATGCGCATGGCGAATCACGCTTGAGGCGTTGGAACCCAGCAGATGGGTGCTGATTGAAGGGTTGCGGGAGCCTATCACCACCACATCGGCTTTAATTTCATTGGCCAGTTCATTGACCATATCGCGCACGTTGCCAAAGCGGACGTGCATTTTGATTCGCGACGGGTCAATGCTGAAATGGCCGGCCATCGTTTTCAGGCGCGTTTCTGCTTCATGCTGCAAATGCTCTTCAAAGCGGCGCAGATCGGCGGTAAAACGACTCATCGTGAAGCTTGATGAACCGGGCAGTACGTGGAGAAGATGGATAACCCCGTCCTGCTGGGCTAAAAACTCCGCATGGCGAACGGCTTTATCGCTTAACTCCATTTCAAAGACATCAACGGGCATAATGATGGTTTTATACATATGCATTCCTCCTTGTTCGTCTGCTTTTATATCAACACATTATAGGAAAGTATTGTGCCATTCAGGTCGCAAAATTGTCAGAACGGTACGAGGGCGGCGTAAAAGTTTGTCAAAAGAGAGGAGAAGAGCGAAAGATGCAGAAAGAGGATGCAGTCACATCCTCTGGATAAAGCGCGAAACGCTTCAGGCAGCGGGGAGATTAACGGTGGAAATCGCCAGCGGCCTCCGGCTGATACAGCAATTCCAGCACTTCAAGGTGCGTTGAGGTGCCGCCCGGTAATTCCCAGTGAATGGTGCTGCCGACTTTGAGGCCCAGCAGGGCTGCGCCAACCGGCGCCATCACCGAAAGCTGGGTGGCGCTATCCGTGACCTGCGCCGGGAAAACCAGCGTGCGGATGCGCTCTTCACCGGTGGTTAAATCGCGAAATCTGACCTGGCTATTCATGCTGACAACATCATGCGGCATGGCTTCCGGGGCCAGCATCTGCGCGCGGTCGAGCTCGTCATTCAGCGCGTCCGCTACCGGTGAGTTGGCGAAAGCCGGTTGTTCCAGCAGCCTGTCGATGCGTTCTGCATCCAGTTCATTAATGATAATTGCGGGTCTGGTCATCTCATACTCCATGTTATCCAGGAACCTGTCCGTAAAAGAAAACCCTCACCGAAAATGGCAAGGGTTAATGTCCTCTCATCATACTGAGACTTGCTGGTGGTTTGAAGTGATTAAACGCACATTCATCAACGAACCATAGCGAAGTTGTATGAAATCTAGCCGGCTTTATCCAGCAGAAATTGCTTACCGCAGTTCCCCGGATGGGGTTGGGGTAAGAATGAATCAGCGGAGAGAGGGGCATTAATGGCCGCGGCTTTGATGGAGATTTGCATCTCAGTCAGATAGGCGGGGTTGCCGTTGCAGGTTAACTTGAAAGCCCTGACGTTCTGTTTTCCATAGGCTTCAGCAACCGCGGCGTTGAAGTCATCCCGGCTAACGGTTTGCCCATAGTGCCTGGCCAGGAAGGCGCCCAGATGGCTCTGTTTGATCTCGCCGTTCAGGCGCACCATGGTGCCGAAATAGTTGTCAGGATCGAAACCAAAGCAAACGCCATGCTTGGCATATTCATAACGTTCGAGACATGAGTTACCGCCCGAACCCGGCATCACGCCGTTAAGCTTATTGGCCATTTCCAGCGAGAGTCCGGTTTCAGCCGCCCGACATTTTTGCCCGGCTTTTGCTTCCGGCATATTGGGAACAGGGCGGGTCGCACAGCCAAAGCGCATCCAGCGCCGCTCGTCCACCCCGCGCGCGGCAATAGATTTTGGCAGGCTCGGCCACAGGCCGTGAACGGTGAGAAAATCGGCTTTATTGCTGAGTTCCTGCTGCAGGCGGCACTCTTCCGGTTCGCTGCGGTTTCGGTCTTGCATACTTTGGCAGAACCCCGTTTGCCAGGAGAGAGCCAGCACGTAGCGGTCAAAATCACCGTATTGCGTGGCGATCAGCGGATCTGCGCTGACCTGGGCGGCGCTGAGCAAAAGGGCAATGGCAACGAAATCCTTCCTGAACATTTTTATTCCTGATGACAAATGGTCATTGATAACATTGAGTTATTAAAGCATAAAAAAGGCGCCAACAGGCGCCTTTTCACACGGTTTCAGCGTTAGCGGATTGCGCTGCCGGGAACCAGAACTTCGGTGGCGATAATCACCACTAACAAACCAACCAGCACCGGGACAGAGGTCCGTTTCACCACTTCGAACGGCGAAATTTTTGCCATCCCGGCCACGGCGACCACCACGCCGGAGACCGGAGAAATGGTTCGGCCAAGGTTAGATGCCTGCAGCATCGGGATCGAGAGATAAGCCGGATTGATGCCGGAAGAGTGCGCCAGCTTCGGGATCATCTCAACGAAAGCATAGAAGGGGGCGTTACCGGAACCGGTGGTCATCGCCGCCAGCATGGTCAGAATGACCAGCACCAGCATCAGAATGATACTGGCGGAACCGAACGACGTGGCGATAGAGATCAGACCGTTAATAAAGCCAATGGTACTCAGACCCTGAGCAAAGACGCCGGCGGCTACCAGCAGCATCACCACACCGGCAAACGCGTCAGCCATGCCGCGATACGCCGCTTCCAGGCCATTGAACACATTTTTGGTGTTAAAGCCGCGGCAGAATTCCAGAACCGCCGCCAGCAGCATGCAGAGCACAAGAATGGTGATGATGTGCAGCTCCGGGCCCCATTTTCCGTCGAAAATCAGTACGCCGATTATCGGCGTAAACGGCAGAATGGCGTAGAAAGCGGGGGCGGTCGTGGTTATCTCGTTTACATCGAGCATTTCATGGGCGACGTTTTCTTTTTTATCCAGGTAGCGCTGCCAGAAAAAGTGAGCGATCGCCATGCTGATAATGGCCACAATAGAAATAGGCAGCGTGGTTTTAAAGGCAAAGTCAATCAGCGGCATTTCGGCGGCTTTGGCGGCCAGCACGACATCCCCAGAAGTGGGGGAGAGAATAATCGCCGCCGGAGAAGCGCAGATAGCGGCGGCAGCGCCGCGGCTTATGCCCACATTGACCATCACCGGGAACAGTGTCGCCATCAGCAGTACTCCCAGACCGGTAGCGGAGGAGACGGCCAGCGACATCAGGCAGGCAACGAAATAAGCGGCGATCATCAGTAGATAGGGGGAGTTAATGAAGCGCAGCGGTTTTGACGCCAGCTTCACCACCATGTCATTGGCGCCGATGTGCGTCATATAAGTCGCGAAACCGCAGAGCATCATGATCATCATGCCGAGGTCGCCGCCGCGGCTCATCAGCAGTATCTTAATATATTCAACGATATCGGTTGCAGAATAACCGGTGCTCTTTGCGTCGCCTGGTAAAACCTTATGCCCCATCAGCGCGCTGGTGATGAGTAATACTAAGCCACCGACGAACAGCACGCCGGTGGCGGAATAGCCTTTAATGATATAGCGGGCGACGCCCACAATGACCACAATCCCAATCAGGATCTCTACTAGCGTAAGCATTCTTTTACCCCTAAACCATTTACCCAAAGAATCTACTAATAAATGAAGCGAAGAAAAAATTTAGTGAGGGAATGTGCCTAAAAAGCGGGCAAAACTCGCTGACGCAAATCAATAAATCGATGAGAATCCCTGTCAGGCGATACCATGCCCGCCTGGTCAAAGCCAGGATGCGAGAGATTTTCAGATTTTTTGCACCGGATAAATCAAGAGTTTGCCTAATACCGTTAAGGTAGTATTAAGATTATCTTTGTTATCTTACTCCGCTTTAAAAATGATACTGGTAAGAGAAAAGTGTAATGCGACGTCGATTTATAGGGTTGTTTCTGGGATGCCTGGGCCTGCTGCTATCATCCACCTCCGCTAATGCTTCGTTTAGTTCGACGCTTCGCGACGGCTACAATACGCTGAGCGATAACGTCGCGCAGACCTGGAATGAGCCTGAGCACTATGATCTTTATATCCCCGCGGTGACCTGGCACGCCCGTTTCGCCTATGACAAAGAGAAAACGGACCGCTACAACGAACGTCCCTGGGGCGCCGGCTTCGGCGTCTCGCGCTGGGATGATAAAGGGAACTGGCATGGCATCTATTTGATGGCCTTTAAAGACTCTTATAATAAGTGGGAGCCTATCGGCGGCTATGGCTGGGAGAAAACCTGGCGTCCCTTAGCAGACGATAATTTCCATCTGGGTTTAGGCTATACGCTTGGCGTGACGGCGCGCGATAACTGGAACTACATCCCGATTCCGGTCGTGCTGCCTCTGGCTTCTATCGGTTACGGCCCGGCCACGTTCCAGATGACCTATATCCCGGGCACCTATAACAACGGAAACGTTTACTTTGCCTGGGCGCGCATTCAGTTTTGATGCGATTTTTTATAGCAATAAAAGAGATAAGCGGACTGTCTTGTTGAAAAACAATGACTAACGTGAGCCCGGTGCAAAAAGATAGAGACTTTTATCACTTTTTAGCAAAGTTGCGCTGGACAAAAGGTACCACAATTGGTGTACTGATACCCGACACAGTATTAGTGTCGATTTTTTCATATAAAGGTAATTTTGATGTCTAAGATTAAAGGTAACGTTAAGTGGTTTAATGAGTCCAAAGGATTCGGTTTCATTACTCCGGAAGATGGCAGCAAAGATGTATTCGTACATTTCTCTGCAATCCAGTCCAACGGTTTCAAAACTCTGGCTGAAGGTCAGCGCGTAGAGTTCGAAATCACTAACGGTGCCAAAGGCCCTTCTGCTGCAAACGTAATGCCTATCTAAGCAACGCGTCAGTAGAATATAAAAACCCGCTCATGGCGGGTTTTTTTTTGCCTGCGGTCAGGGGCTAGCGGCTGGCCGCATGTGAAAACAGCCAGAACGCGGTGGCCGTCATGGCAAATGAGCCTAACAAGTTGACCAGTACGTTGAGTAACGCCCAGCTAAAGCGCCCCTGCTGGAGTAGAAACACCACTTCGGCGGAAAACGTGGAGAAGGTGGTCAGCCCGCCGCAAAAGCCGGTGGTGATAAGCAGCTTCCACATAGGATCGATATCCGTCAGGCGGTTAAACCATGCCAGCCCTGCGCCGATAATAAAAGCGCCCAGCAGGTTAGCGGTGAGCGTACCAATGGGGATAGCATGATGCATAGGGTTAAACTTCATACCCAGCCACCAGCGCAAAACGCTGCCGGTGCCGCCGCCAAGAAACACAGCCAAAAGGAGTTGCAACACGGTCATTCCCTGTTTATTGATCGAGACTAAACTTCGAGTGTAGCGCGCGAAAGACCTCACTGGCTATGACTAACCTGACGGGAGAGAAAAGATGCTTGTTGCTGCCGGACAATTTGCCGTAACGCCGGACTGGACGGAAAACGCGCAGACCTGCGTGAGCATGATGCGTCAGGCTGCGGAGCGGGGGGCTGCGCTTCTGGTTCTCCCGGAAGCGCTGCTGGCGCGAGACGATAGCGATGCGGACTTATCGGTTAAATCCGCCCAGCGCCTTGATGGCGGCTTTCTACGGCTCTTGCTGGCAGAGAGCGAAAACAGCGCGTTGACGACGGTGCTGACCTTGCATATACCTTCCGGCGAAGGACGGGCAGCGAATACGCTGGTGGTGCTACGTCAGGGCAAGATTATTGCGCAATATCAGAAACTGCATCTGTATGATGCTTTCAATATTCAGGAGTCCCGGCTGGTCGATGCCGGGCGGCAGATTCCGCCGCTTATCGAGGTGGATGGGATGCGCGTCGGGCTGATGACCTGCTACGATTTACGTTTCCCTGAGCTGGCGCTGTCGTTAGCGCTCAGCGGTGCGCAGCTCATCGTGTTGCCCGCCGCGTGGGTAAAAGGGCCGCTGAAGGAGCACCACTGGGCGACGCTATTGGCGGCGCGGGCCCTGGATACTACCTGTTATATTGTCGCCGCCGGGGAGTGCGGGACGCGTAATATCGGCCTGAGTCGTATTGTCGATCCCTTAGGAACAACGCTTGCCGGGGCAGGAGAGCGGCCGCAGTTGATTTTTGCCGAACTTTCAGCTGATTATATTCAGCAGGTACGCGAGCGTCTGCCGGTGTTGCAGAATCGCCGCTTTGCGCCACCGCAATTATTATGACGTTTTTTTAAACAAGGCTTGATTCACCTTGTTACAGATTGCTATTGTGTCCGCGCGTCAAATAGCCGTTAATTGTATGCGTGTATGATGGCGTATTCGCAGCTTGTATTAGAGAAGAAGGTTAGCTATGGGTGAGATTAGTATTACCAAACTGCTGGTAGTCGCAGCGCTGATTATCCTGGTGTTTGGTACCAAAAAGTTACGCACGCTGGGTGGAGACCTGGGCTCGGCTATCAAAGGCTTTAAAAAAGCCATGAACGATGACGATGACAGTGCGAAAAAGACCAGTGCTGAAGAAGCGCCGGCACAGAAGCTCTCTCATAAAGAGTAATTCGCGACGAGTTTCCTGAACGAGGGGGCTCGCTACCGGCGGGGATAAACCGCGTCGGCAAAGAGGCTGCAGCGATAGCGCTGCGGCCTCTTTTGTTATTTGCACTGGGTTTTGACGAAAAAGATGCAACCAACTGTTACCGGGGTGGGATTTTTAGCGGGTAACGAAACGCATCGGCAGAACGGACCGCTGCGCTAAAAATATCACGCCGCGGTCGAGGCAGAGATTACTTCACTTCCATGCCTTTGGCCTGTAGATCGGCATGATAGGAGGAACGAACGAACGGCCCGCAGGCAGCATGGGTAAAGCCCATGGCCATCGCTTCGGCTTTCATCTCTTCGAACTCATCCGGGCTGACGTAGCGCTGTACCGGCAGGTGGTGGCGGCTCGGCTGTAAATACTGGCCTAACGTCAGCATGGTGACGCCGTGGCGGCGCAGATCGCGCATCACTTCTACGATTTCAGCATTGGTTTCGCCTAAACCCACCATCAGGCCCGATTTCGTCGGGATCTCCGGGTGGGCTTCTTTAAAACGTTCCAGCAGCTTCAGGGACCAGTTGTAGTCGGCCCCCGGGCGGACCTGGCGATACAGGCGCGGCACGTTTTCCAGGTTATGGTTAAACACGTCCGGCGGCGTCGCCTGAAGGATTTCCAGCGCACGATCCATACGGCCGCGGAAGTCCGGCACCAGGGTTTCAATTTTAATCGTCGGGCTTTTTTCGCGAATCGCGCTGATGCAGTCGGCAAAGTGCTGAGCGCCGCCATCGCGCAGATCGTCGCGATCCACGGAAGTCACCACCACATAGCGCAGCGCCATATCGGCGATGGTTTGCGCCAGCTTTTGCGGTTCGTTGGCGTCCGGCGTCACCGGGCGACCGTGGGCAACATCGCAGAACGGGCAACGACGGGTACAGATGGCGCCCAGGATCATAAAGGTTGCCGTTCCGTGGTTAAAACATTCCGCGAGGTTAGGGCAAGAGGCTTCTTCGCACACGGAGTGCAGGCCGTTCTTACGCATCGCTGCCTTGATCCCCTGGATACGGGACGAGTCAGCCGGAAGTTTGATTTTCATCCATTCCGGTTTTCTGAGCAGAGCTTCACGCTCAGTTGCCACGTTTTTCACCGGGATAAGGGCCATTTTATCGGCATCGCGGTATTTTACACCGCGTTCCATCACAATGGGTTTACTCATAGCGTGCGTGTTCCAGTTGCGAGTGACGAAGGAAAGCGAATCAATTCAAGTAAATGTTGCATTTATCAACTATTTTTGAATTAAACGCAGGCAGTATATCATTGATACGGGGCATAAAGCAGCCTGCTGGCCGGGCAAATTGTAAAATAGTTGTTGTTTTATGCTTTTCCCTCTCGTGCCTTATCGGCTAAAAAGCCTGACGAATCGTCTCTACGATCTCTTTCAGCAAGGGCTCCTGCGCGCTGAGCTTGTTATAGTGCAGCGCAATATCAATTTTTTCTTCCCGCAGCGGCGGGAAATCGAGCATTTTTAAGGGCCAAATCTTCTCGACCAGGGAAAACATTCCGGAAGTGATTAGCCCCAGCATATCGCTGTCGTTGACCAGGGCTGCTTGAGTTAACAGATTGTAGCTGCTGAAACCATAGCGGCGTTCGCCGAGATGCTCCTCCAGGTGACGCAGGATGGTCGTATAGCGCTGGCCTTCGGGCTGCAGGAGAGCGAATTCATATTGGCTCAGGTTTGCTGAGTTTGCGGGGAGCGCGAGGACCGGATGCCCTGCCCGGCAGAAGATATGTACGCTATCCTGAAATAGCACATGGTGCGCAATCGCCTGCCCGCTGTGGGGGAAGCTATCGACCAGCAGGTCAACCTGACGCTGGTTTAACTGGCTGGCCGCGTCGGTAATGGCGACGTTGTGCAGCAAAATCTGGGGAAAGACGCTCCGCAGCTTTTTGGTGATAACCGGCATGATCAACGCGCCGATAGCCGGGGAGGTGGCAACGGTTATTACCCGTTCCCGCTGCGTATTGCCGGTTAAATCCAGGGCGTTGAGAAACGCCTCCATCCCCTGGCTGATATGCTTATGCAGATGCGTGGCGTAGGCCGTTGGCGTCACGCCCTGGCCCTTGCGAATAAAGAGCGGGTCAGGGAAGAGGGCACGCAGTTTGTTCAGGGACTGACTAATCGCCGACGGCGTGATATTCAGTATTTTTGCCGCGTTGACGATACCGTTATGGACGTAAACCGCTTCAAAAATAGTGAGTAAATTGAGGTCTATGTTGCGCAAAATGCGAAACATCTGACGATCGTAGCGATCGTCAACTCGTTCGGTTGGTACGCTCTGAGCGTTATTTTCTTCCACTCTGTATTTCCGCTAGTGATGATTAGCACCATTATAGCGGCCACAATTATTTTATTAGTGATAATTGATTGCAAAAATAAAGGCTTAATCGCGCCTGAGGGATAAATGTGACGTCCCGCGGTAGCGGGACGTGATGGCTAGCGGCCTTGAAGATATTCCGCGGGTGGATCGTTGAGCAACGCCAGCAGATTGGCGGCCAGGCGTGGAGACACGGTCTCCGTACGGGCATCGGGCAGCCACTGGCGCATCTGGGTCATCTCCATTCCGGCATAACCGCAGGGGTTAATCCTCAGGAACGGTGACAGATCCATGTTGATATTCAGCGCCAGGCCGTGGAATGAGCAGCCTTTGCGAATGCGCAAGCCCAGGGAGCAGATTTTTCGATCGCCCACGTAGACGCCGGGGGCGTCGGCTCGCGGGTGCGATTCAATACCGTACTCCGCCAGGGTATTCACAACGGTTTGCTCTAACAGCGTGACCAGCTCACGTACGCCCAGCTTGCGCCGTTTCAGGTTCAGCAGAACGTACATCACCTGCTGTCCGGGACCATGATAGGTGACCTGTCCGCCGCGATCGCTCTGAATAACGGGGATCTCGCCGGGAACCAGAACATGTTCGGCCTTTCCGGCCTGACCCTGGGTGAACACCGGGTAATGCTCTACCAGCCAGATTTCATCCAGCGTGGCATCGTCGCGGGTGTCGGTAAATTCATGCATTGCCTGCGAGACAGGTTCGTAAGGTTGCAGGCCGAGCTGGCGGATGAGGATTTTATTGTGCTGCAAAACAACGTCTCCGCAGAGAGAGAATGATTTGAGTGGGGCAGTATATCACAGCGAGAAAGCGAGAATGACCCGGCGTGGATGCCGGGTCAGGGGAAGAGATTTACAGCACCATTCGTACGATTTCAATATTGCCCAGCTCTTCGTAGAGGGTTTCTACCTGCTCAATATGGGTTGCATTGATGGTAATAGAGACAGAGTGGTAGTTGCCTTTGCTGCTGGGTTTTACCGTCGGAGAGTAATCACCTGGTGCATGGCGCTGTACCACTTCAACCACCTGGTCAACCAGCTCCGGCAACGCCTGTCCCATTACTTTGTAAGTAAATGGTGTAGGGAATTCAAGCAGTTCGTTAAGTTTGGTTTTCATGTCAGCTCCGGTGTTACAACAAAAAATAATAACTCCCACGACGTGTGGGAGTTATCAGGATACCTAGTATATGGGGATGTAAATCACACTTTCAAGTGGTCGATTTTTAACCAAACCAGTGATGGAACATTAATTTAATGTAATCAATGATTTTACCGAAGAAATTGCCTTCCGGGATTTCCTGCAGTACGACCAGCGGGCGCTGATCGATCGTTTTGCCATCCAGCTGGAAGTTAATGGTGCCTACCACCTGATTTTTCTGCAGCGGCGCGTGCAGCTCAGCGTTATTCAGCACGTAGCTGGCTTTCAGATCTTTCATGCGACCGCGCGGGATAGTCAGATAAACGTCTTTATCCACGCCGAGCGAGGCGCGATCGGTATCGCCAAACCAGGCGGGCTCAGAAGCGAACTCTTTACCGGCTTTAATCGGATTAACGGTTTCAAAGAAGCGGAAGCCCCAGGTCAGCAGCTTTTTGCTTTCAGACTCGCGGCCTTTGTAGGTGCGGCCGCCCATCACGGCGGAGATCAGGCGCATCTGGCCTTCGGTTGCCGACGCCACGAGGTTATAGCCCGCTTTGTCAGTATGGCCGGTTTTAATCCCGTCGACGTTCAGGCTGTTATCCCACAGCAGCCCGTTGCGGTTGAGCTGACGAATACCGTTGAAGGTAAACTCTTTTTCTTTATAGATGGTGTATTCATTCGGGACATCGCGGATCAGCGCCTGGCCGATAAGCGCCATGTCGCGCGCGGAGCTGAACTGACCATCGGCATCCAGGCCGTGTACGGTCTGGAAGTGGGTGTTTTTCAGACCGAGGGCGTTAACGTAGTTGTTCATCAGGCTGACGAAGGCATCCTGGCTGCCGGCGACGTAGTCGGCCATCGCCACACAGGCGTCGTTGCCGGACTGCAGGTTGATGCCGCGGATCAGCTGCGAAACCGGCACTTGCATACCCGGTTTAAGGAACATCAGCGAGGAGCCTTTAAAGACCGGGTTGCCGGTCGCCCACGCGTCGTTACCCACGGTGACCAGATCGGACTCTTTAAACTTGCCCGCTTTCATGGCCTGACCAATCACGTAGCTGGTCATCATTTTGGTCAGGCTCGCCGGGTCGCGGCGGGAGTCGGCGTTGTTTTCTGCCAGGACTTTGCCTGAGTTGTAATCGATAAGAATCCAGGATTCGGCGTCAATCTGCGGGGCGCCTGGGATCATCGTTTTGATATTCAGGTCATCGGCGCGGGCAGCGGAGGACAGCGCTGCCACGGAGAGCGCCGTAACGAGTAAGCGAGCGGTAAAAGAGGTCTTCATGGTCTGAACAACGGCATCCGTGATGGAGTTAAAAAAAGTGCCTTACTATAACAAACGCACTACGAACCAGCATCCGACATTGCGCACGACTTTGTTAATGACTTTGTCATGCGCAACGAGCAGGGGAGGCGGGTGCGATGCCTTTAGTTGGCGCGAGTAATAAATGACTGCAGCTGAGCTTCGCTTTGCAGACGCTGTTGAATCGTGCTGGCCTGCGCTTTGCTGCTGAATGGGCCGAGCTGAATACGCCATACCGCGCCGTTTTGCGTGACGCGGCCCGGGACGGAAAATTGCTGACTCAGACGCTGCTGGTACTGCTGCGCGCGGGCCTGGTCGCTGACGGCGCCGACCTGTACGACGAAATCGCCGCTGGCGCTGGCCGCTGCGGCAGGCGCTACGGCAGCGGTGGCGGCCACGGCGGGCGCAACGCTGCCTTGTACTGAACCCGGGGCGGTCACCGGCGCGCTTTGAACGACAGGCTCGCTGCCTTCCAGCACGCCATTATTCAGCGGCGTCGGGGCGCCGAGGAAACCGCCGCTGTTGACCGGCGCGCCGGTGGCGTCTTCCGGCTTCAGCGTTGAATTACTGATGGCGTGCACGTCAGTTTGCGCGGGTTGACTCATTGCCGCGCCGCTGTCGCCGTCAAGATTCGGGCGGGCGGGCAGCGCGTAGGTCTGTTTGGCTACGGTGGTACAGGCCATACCCGAACCGGAAAGCGAGCCGTCCGGTGCGACGACGATCGGGTCGATGCGCACTTTGGTATTGTTCGAGGTATTCAGACGATCGGCTGAGGCGCGGGACAGTGAAATCACGCGATCGTTACCGTAAGGCCCGCGATCGTTGATGCGCACGACGATCATGCGGCCGTTCGCCAGGTTGGTGATCCGCGCGTAGCTTGGGATCGGCAGCGTAGGATGGGCCGCGGTAAGCTGCGTGGGATCGAACGCTTCTCCCGATGCGGTCAGATTGCTGTTAGGCTCGGCGTCGTAGATGGCTGCGAAGCCTGCCTGGGTGAAGTTAGACGGATCCTGGACGATTTTGTAGCTTTTGCCGTCGCGTTCATAATCCTGATTCGCCGTGGCGTTAGGCGTTTCGTACTGCGGATCGGCGCCGCTAATCTCCACCGTTGGGCCATTGCAAACGGCCGGCTGTGGAGTGCTGACCGTTTTCTGTTGAACGTCTTCACTCGAACATGCCGCCAGCAGCCCTGCTGCTATGCAGATCCCCAGCCATTGCTTACGCATCGCGAACCCCTTACACGCTTTTCGACAACATTTTTCTGTGAGTATGGATCGACATGACGATACCAAACCCGGCCATCAATACGATTAGGGCAGAGCCCCCGTAGCTGACCAGCGGCAAAGGTACCCCCACCACCGGTAAAATACCACTTACCATACCAATATTTACGAAGACATAAACGAATAAAATCAACATTAAACCACCGGCCATCACCCGGCCAAAGGTGGTTTGCGCCTGGGCGGCAATCCACAACCCGCGCATAATCAGCAGAATATAGAGCGCCAGCAGAATCAGCACGCCGATCAGCCCCAGCTCTTCCGCCAGGACGGCAAAGATAAAGTCGGTATGGCGCTCAGGCAGAAACTCCAGCTGCGACTGGGTTCCGTGTAGCCAGCCTTTTCCGCGCAGTCCGCCGGAGCCGATGGCGATTTTTGACTGAATAATGTGGTAACCCGCGCCGAGCGGATCGGTTTCCGGGTCGAGCAGCATCATTACGCGCTGGCGCTGATAATCATGCATCAGGAAGAACCAGAGGATGGGAATAAAGGCGGCGACCAGCACCACGGCAATACCAATCAGACGCCAGCTCAGGCCAGACAGAAAGAGGACAAACAGACCGGACAGGGCGACCAGAATCGAGGTCCCGAGGTCAGGCTGCGCGGCGACCAGCAGCGTAGGCAGGAAAATCAGCACCAGCGCGATAGCGGTATTTTTCAGCGATGGCGGGCAAACGTCGCGGTTGATAAAGCGCGCCACCATCAGCGGTACGGCTATTTTGGCGATTTCCGACGGCTGGAAACGGACGATGCCGAGATCCAGCCAGCGCTGCGCCCCTTTGGAGATGGCGCCGAAGGCGTCAACCGCCACCAGCAGGATAATACAGAAGATATAGAGATAGGGCGCCCAGCCTTCATAGACCCGCGGCGGGATTTGCGCCATGACGATCATGATAACAATCCCCATGGCGATCTGGCCGATTTTGCGCTCCATCATGCCCATGTCCTGACCGCTTGCGCTCCAGATCACCAGCGCGCTGTAGGTCAGCAGCGCCAGCAGGATAAGCAGCATGGTGGGGTCGAGGTGGATTTTATCCCATAGCGATTTTTTATTCGGATTATCAGTCATTATTGATCCTCCCCAGCCGTTACCGCCGGGTTTTCACTCGGCAGATTGGTGTTGTTATCACCCAGCATTATATGATCGAGAATCTGACGCATAATGGTACCGACTGCCGGACCTGCGCCACCGTTCTCAAGAATAATCGCCACGGCAACCTGGGGGTTGTTGTAAGGGGCAAACGCCGTCATCAGTTTATGGTCACGCAGGCGTTCAGCGATTCTGTGCGCGTTATAGGTTTCATTGGCTTTCAGGCCGAAGACCTGAGCGGTACCCGATTTGGCCGCAATTTTATACGGCGCGCTGGCGAAGTATTTATGCGCGGTACCGTTGCCGCGGTTGGCTACGCCAAACATCCCGTCTTTGGCGATTTCCCAAAAACCGGAGTGAATATCGCCGACCGGCGGTTCATGCGGCTGAACCCACGGCACCGGTTTGCCGTCCTCCACCGTGCTCTGCAGCAGGTGCGGTACTTTAACCACGCCGTCGTTAATCAGGATCATCAGCGCCTTGTTCATCTGGATAGGCGTCGCCGTCCAGTAGCCCTGTCCGATGCCGACCGGGATAGTATCGCCCTGGTACCACGGTTTCTTGAAGCGCTTGAGCTTCCATTCGCGGGTCGGCATATTGCCGGAGCGCTCTTCCGCCAGGTCAACGCCGGTATAGTGGCCATAGCCAAATTTGCCCATCCACTCCGACAGGCGATCGATGCCCATGTCGTAGGCGACCTGGTAGAAGTAGGTGTCGGCCGACTCCTCCAGCGCTTTGGTGACGTTCAGATGGCCGTGGCCCCACTTTTTCCAGTCGCGGTAGCGTTTATCCGAGCCGGGAAGCTGCCACCAGCCGGGGTCAAACAGGCTGGTGTTGCGGGTAATAACCCCGGCGCTGAGCGCCGAGACGGCCACGTATGGCTTAACCGTCGACGCCGGTGGGTAAACGCCCTGAGTCGCGCGGTTAACCAGCGGCGTATTGGGATCGTTGAGGAGTCCGGAGTAGTCTTTGCTGGAAATACCGTCAACGAACAGATTAGGGTCGTAGCTTGGCGTCGAGACCAGCGCGAGGATTGCGCCGGTGCGCGGGTCGGTGACCACGACCGCCGCGCGGCTGCCGGCCAGCAGCGTTTCAATGTACTGCTGTAGCTTCAGGTCGAGCGTTAAATAGATATCGCGCCCGGCCTGCGGCGGGACCTCTTTCAGCTGGCGAATCACGCGGCCGCGGTTGTTCACTTCAACCTCTTCATAGCCGGTTTGCCCGTGCAGGACATCTTCGTAATAGCGCTCGATGCCCAGCTTGCCGATATCGTGCGTGGAGGCGTAGTTAGCCAGCTTCCCCTCTTTATCCAGGCGATCGACGTCTTTATCGTTAATTTTAGAGACGTAGCCGATAACGTGGGTCAGGGCGGAGTTATAGGGATAGTAGCGGCGCTTATAGCCTTTGACTTCCACGCCGGGAAAACGGTACTGGTTCACCGCGAAACGGGCGACCTGCACTTCGCTGAGATTAACTTTGACCGGAATAGAGGTAAAGCGGTGCGAGCGGGCGCGCTCTTTTTTAAAGTTCGCCACATCGTCATCGGTGAGGTCGATAACATCGCGCAGCGCATCCAGCGTTTGCTGAACGTTGTCGACCTTCTCCGGCATCATCTCCAGCTGGTAAATCGTACGGTTGAGCGCCAGCGGCGTGCCGTTGCGATCGTAGATAATGCCGCGGCTCGGCGGAATCGGGACCAGCTTGATGCGGTTTTCGTTTGAACGCGTTTGATAGTCGGTGTAACGCACAATTTGCACGTTATAAAGGTTGGCGATCAGTACGCCGGTAAGCAGCAAAATCCCCAAAAAAGCGACCAGCGCCCGGCGCACGAACAGCGAGGATTCAGCCGTATAGTCGCGGAAAGAATTCTGTAATTTCATTCGCTGCTTAGTCTACCCTGGTCATCATTACTCACGGTGGTAAGGGTGGTTGGTGGTAATGCTCCACGCCCGATACAGACTCTCGGCCACCAGTACGCGAACCAGCGGGTGAGGTAGGGTGAGCGTTGAGAGCGACCAACTTTGTTCCGCCGCCGCTTTGCAGGCGGGTGAAAGGCCTTCCGGGCCGCCGATAAGCAGGCTAACGTCGCGGCCATCCTGTTTCCAGCGTTCCAGTTCGCGCGCCAACTGCGGCGTATCCCAAGGTTTCCCCGGAATATCCAGGGTGACGATGCGGTTTTTGCCTGCAGCCGCCAGCATCATTTCACCTTCTTTTTCGAGAATGCGCTTGATGTCGGCGTTTTTGCCGCGTTTACCGGCGGGAATTTCCACCAGTTCGAACGGCATATCCTTTGGAAAACGGCGCAGATATTCGCTAAAGCCGGTCTGAACCCAGTCCGGCATTTTGGTGCCAACGGCTACCAGGTGCAGCTTCACGCGCTAACTCCAGAGTTTTTCCAGCTCGTACAGACGACGGCTCTCTTCCTGCATAACGTGAACCATAACGTCGCCGAGATCGACCACGATCCAGTCCGCGGCGGCTTCGCCTTCAACGCCCAGCGGCAGCATCCCGGCGGCGCGAGACTCCTGCACAACGTGGTCGGCAATGGACATAACATGGCGCGTGGAAGTGCCTGTGCAGATAACCATGCAATCTGTAATGCTGGATTTGCCATGAACGTCAATGGCTACGATGTCCTGACCTTTCAGGTCATCAATTTTGTCGATAACAAAATCCTGGAGTGCTTTACCCTGCAAGAGTTCCCCCTGGGTGTGTGAAGAGTGATAACAATAAACAGCCTGACAGTATACCCGAACTGTTGGCAAAGTCGGGATAAATGTCGATAAACGGGCGGTGAAGGCGGCTATCATCCCATCCATCGCCGATGATTGCATCGCCATTTTTGTAAAACAATTTCTGCAAAGTTCAAATGGCGGATGCAGCCTGGCTGCGGAGAATAACAGCCTGCTTTGCACTGTCAATGGTCTGCGCGCAATTCTTCTTCCGCCAGCCAAACGGCCCGGCTATTTAGTACGCGCAGCGTGGTGAAATCAGGCTGGAGATCGACAAGGCTCCACGCGCCATGCTCGATGGGGAAGTACCACATCGCAGAATCCGGCATGTTCAGAAGTTGCGCGACTAAGAGGCTAAGCACGCCCTGATGACCGACGATAAGCAGATGGTCAAGTTCCCGAAACTGAGAGAGGGTGACGGTAAAGCCGCGGACGCGTTCGGCAAACGCCTGGAAGCCCTCCCCGTTGGTGGGCGCCGCGTGCTGCCAGTCGGCGCACCATGCGGCGTAGTTTTCGGCATCTTCCTGCTGTAAATCGCGGTGGTGGCGCATTTCCCAGTCGCCGAAGAACATTTCATTGAGCGCGGCGAAGGACTGGCGGGGGACGTCACGGTCGCCCAGCAGGAGGCTGGCCGTGCGCTGGGTGCGCTCAAGCTCACTGCAAAACGCGCGCTGAAACGGAACGGCCCGCAGCCGCTTTCCCAGCGTTTGCGCTTGTCTGATTCCGCGCTCGGTTAACGCAGTGGGCGCGTGACCGCTATAGAGGCCCGCGACGTTGGCCTCGGTTTCGCCATGACGAACTAACCATAACTTCATGATGACCCTCTCGAAAGGAGTCTATGAGACTGTCCTTGTGGCAAGGCTAGCAGTAGAGCTTCTGCTCATGGATATAGTCGAGTACGGTTTCCGGCAGCATGTCCGCGCAGGATTCGCCGGATTCAAGACGCTGGCGAATCAGGGTGGCTGAGATATCAAACCACGGCGTTTCGGCCAGGTAGATAACCCCCGCCGGGCTGCTATGCATCCGCTCGACGTCATGAGTGAGATGTTTATCCAGCCACTGCTGATCCTGCTCGCACGCCATGGTCAGCGGATAGCCCGGGCGCCGGCAAACGATCAGATGCACGTTGTCAAGAATGCTTTCATAGTCGTGCCAGGTGGTAAAGGTGAGCAGCGAATCCTGGCCAATAATAAACGCCAGCGACCGTTTTGGCCCTTGCTCCTGGCGCCACTCGCGCAGGGTTTGCGCGGAGTATGACGGCGTGTCGCGCTTGAGTTCGCGATCGTCGAGGATAAACAGCGGCTTATCCGCGATGGCCAGCTCCAGCATATGCCTGCGTTGGTCGCTGGTGGCTTCGGGCTGCGGGCGGTGCGGCGGCACGTTGTTGGGCACGATGGTGACTTGATTAAGGCCAATCTGGTTGGCCAGAATTTCCACCGGTTTAAGGTGACCATAATGCACCGGATCGAAGGTGCCGCCGTACATTGCCAGTAACTGAGTCATATCAACCATCAATAAAAACGTCTGCCAGCGCTTTATGGCAGAGCAATAAAGAGAGACTTTCCAGCTCGGGCCATACGGAGTGCCCGTAATCCTGCTTGAAGGTGAGTTCGGCACGGGTCAGCAACGTGACGGCCTGGCGCAGCTGGTCGGCGCTGAGGCGGGCCAGCGCATCGCTAACCAGCTGGCGGCGGTTCTGCCACACGCGATGTTTGTCAAACAGCGAACGCAGCGGCGTATGGGCCGACTGCCGCTTCAGGTTGACCAGCAGCAGCAGCTCGCGCTGTAGGGTGCGCAGCAGGATAGCGGGCTCGCTGCCTTCCAGACGCAGCTGTTGCAGAACGTGGAGTACGCGCTTACTTTTCCCGGCCAGCAGCGCATCAACCCAGTGATAGGGGGTGAAATGCGCGGCATCATTCACCGCCTGCTCAACCCGCGGCAGCGTCAGTTTACCGTCCGGCCACAGCAGCGACAGACGCTCCAGAGCCTGCGCCAGCGCCAGAAGATTACCTTCATAGCAGTAGCACAGCAGCTGACTGGCCGCGTCATCAAGCTGCAGATTATTCTGCTTTGCGCGCGCGGCGAGCCAGCGCGGCAGCTGGGCATATTCCGGCGTCTGGCAGCTTACCTGCACCGCCCGGCTGGTCAGCGCCGTCATCCATGCGGCGTTCTCCTGCGCTTTCGTCAGCTTATTACCGCGAACGATGAGCAATAAATCGTCATGCAGCATGCCGACAAGCGTCGCGAGCTGTTCGTTAATTGCCGCATTAGGGCCATTATCGGGCAGGATGAGCAGCAGCGTCTGGCGGCTGGAAAACAGGCTCATGGCCTGGCTTAACGAGAACAGGGCAGGCCAGTCGGTACTGGCATCAACGGTGGCGGTGTGATGTTCGATAAAGCCCTGGGCGGCCGCGGCTTCGCGGATGGCGTCCTGGCTTTCCTGCAACAGCAGCGGATCGTTGCCAAGCAGCAGATAGGCCGCGCGCAGCCCTTCAGTGAGCTGCGCGCGGAGCTGTTCCGGGTACAACCGAATCATCAGTTACCCAGCGTGGTGGAGACGCGATTGCCGGAGGTTGAAGCGGCTGGGGTCGTCGTGACCGGCTTCTCATCCTCTTTGGTGGCTTCGACATCCGCAACGTGTACGCTCGGCAGCTTACGGATCAGCTGCTCCGCGGCTTTGTCGTACATTTCCTGAACGATCATGTCCTGCTCGGCATCTTTCGCTAACGCCGCCTGCGGGTTATCGAAGAACGAGCGGTAGACTTTGGTCGTGATGGGATAGATATCATGGCCTGGGATCAGGACGCTGGCATTTACCGTCATCACCATCTGATATTCCGCAGTACGGCCGTCCTGGAAAATAGATGCTGTATCTTTCTGAATGGACGATGTCTCCAGACGCAGGGAAGGAATATCCTTGCGCAGGGTACTGCTATCGACCAGTTCAACGCCGTTCAGACGCAGCTGATTACGGACAGCACGACTTAATGGTCCATTGGGATCGCCCGACTGGAAGATCATGGTTTTCATTGCGGTCGGAACCTGCGTAGTGCTACGCAGGTGCCAGCCGCAACCGGCGGTGATTAACACCGCCAAAGATAACAACAATGTTGCCAGATATCGCACGCTTCCTCCTGCGCTTAGCCAACGACCAGATTGAGCAGTTTACCCGGAACGTAGATCACTTTACGTACGGTCACACCGTCGAGATATTTCGCGACCAGATGCTCCTGACCCGCGCGCTCACGAACCTGCTCTTCAGTTGCATCCACCGCAACGGTAATTTTACCACGAACTTTACCATTTACCTGGACCACGACCAGAGTCGTGTCTTCAACCATTGCGCTTTCATCAGCGACCGGCCACGGCGTGTTGTCAATATCACCTTCGCCGCCCAGCTCCTGCCACAGGGTAAAGCTGGCGTGCGGGGTGAACGGGTTGAGCATGCGAACCACGGCAAGCAGGGCCTCACGCATCAGCGCGCGATCCTGATCGTTTTCCTGCGGCGCTTTCGCTAGCTTGTTCATCAGCTCCATAATCGCCGCAATCGCGGTGTTGAAGGTCTGACGACGGCCGATGTCATCGGTCACTTTCGCGATGGTTTTGTGCACGTCGCGGCGCAGCGCTTTTTGATCTTCGCTGAGGCTGGCAACGTCCAGCGCAGGGGCTTCACCCAGGGTAGTGTGTTCGTAAACCAGTTTCCAGACGCGTTTCAGGAAGCGGTTCGCACCTTCCACGCCGGATTCCTGCCACTCCAGCGTCATGTCGGCCGGAGAAGCGAACATCATAAACAGGCGCACGGTGTCCGCGCCGTAGCGTTCCACCATCTCCTGCGGGTCGATGCCGTTGTTTTTCGACTTGGACATCTTGCTCATGCCGGTATAGACCAGCTCGCGACCCTGCGGATCGAAGGCTTTAACGATACGTCCTTTCTCGTCGCGCTCGGTGGTCGCCTCTTTCGGAGAGACCCAGTTACGCTCGCCGTTTTCGCCAACATAGTAGAAGGCATCTGCCAGCACCATGCCCTGGCAAAGCAGCTGTTTAGCCGGTTCGTCAGAGTTCACCATGCCCGCGTCGCGCATCAGCTTGTGGAAGAAGCGGAAATAGAGCAGGTGCATAATGGCGTGTTCGATACCGCCGATATAGATATCGACCGGCAGCCAGTAGTTGGCTGCTTCGGGGTCGAGCATACCCTGGTCATACTGCGGGCAGGTGTAGCGCGCGTAGTACCAGGAAGACTCCATAAAGGTGTCAAACGTATCGGTTTCGCGCAGCGCCGGCTGGCCGTTAACGGTGGTTTTCGCCCACTCAGGGTCGGCTTTGATTGGGCTGGTGATGCCGTCCATCACGACGTCTTCCGGCAGAATAACCGGCAGCTGATCTTCCGGCGTCGGCATCACGGTACCGTCTTCAAGGGTCACCATTGGGATCGGCGCACCCCAGTAGCGCTGACGGGAAACGCCCCAGTCGCGCAGACGGTAGTTCACTTTACGTTCGCCGACGCCAAGAGACGCGAGCTTATCCGCGATGGCATTAAAGCCAGCTTCGTGATCCAGACCGTCGAATTCGCCGGAGTTGAACAGCACGCCTTTTTCGGTCAGCGCCTGTTCGGAGAGATCGGGTTCGGAGCCATCAGCGGCCAGGATGACCGGCTTGATGTTGAGACCGTACTTGCTGGCAAACTCGTAGTCGCGCTGATCGTGACCCGGAACGGCCATCACCGCGCCGGTGCCGTACTCCATCAGCACAAAGTTTGCCGCCCATACCGGGATCGCTTCGCCGGTCAGCGGGTGAATCGCTTTGTAGCCAGTATCGACGCCTTTTTTCTCCATGGTTGCCATTTCGGCTTCGGCAACTTTGGTATTACGGCATTCGTCGATAAACGTCGCCAGCGCGGAGTTATTGGCTGCTGCCTGCTGCGCCAGCGGGTGACCCGCAGCGACGGCCAGGTAGGTACAGCCCATAAAGGTGTCCGGGCGGGTGGTATAAACGGTCAGCTTGTCGGCGTAGTCGTTAACGTCGAAGGAGATTTCGACGCCTTCGGAGCGACCAATCCAGTTGCGCTGCATGGTTTTAACGGTATCAGGCCAGTGATCCAGGTTATCCAGATCGTTCAGCAGCTCGTCAGCGTAGGCGGTGATTTTGATAAACCACTGCGGGATCTCTTTACGCTCAACTTTCGTGTCGCAGCGCCAGCAGCAGCCGTCGATAACCTGTTCATTCGCCAGAACGGTCTGATCGTTCGGGCACCAGTTTACCGCGGAGGTTTTTTTATAGACCAGCCCCTTTTTATACAGCTCGGTGAAGAACTTCTGCTCCCAGCGGTAGTATTCCGGGGTGCAGGTTGCCACTTCACGGCTCCAGTCATAGCCGAAGCCCAGCTTTTTCAGCTGGTTTTTCATGTAGGCGATATTGTCGTAGGTCCACGGGGCTGGAGCGGTGTTGTTTTTCACCGCGGCGCCTTCCGCAGGCAGACCAAACGCATCCCAGCCGATAGGCTGCAGAACATTTTTGCCCAACATACGCTGGTAACGGGAAATCACGTCGCCGATGGTATAGTTGCGCACGTGGCCCATGTGTAGTCGACCAGAAGGATAGGGAAGCATCGACAGGCAGTAATACTTCTCTTTGCTCTCGTCTTCTGTAACTTCAAAGGTACGCTTCTCGTCCCAGTGTTGCTGGACTTTTGATTCTATCTCTTCCGGGCGGTATTGCTCTTGCATGGCAGCCAGTGGTCCTGTTTTCAATACAGCTACAAAATGTAGCCAATGGATGTGTTATTTCAGATCGGCATAGCATAGCCCAAACGCCAACGTCAAAACAGCCTTTCACACACTTACAGAGATGAAAGCGGTGGAGAATATTTCGCGACTCTGTGGCTTGGCTGGCAGAGCAATCCGCAGATAACGTCTATCATAAGAAGAAGTTAACCACACCGGAGGCGAAAAGATGAACAAGGTTGCTCAATTCTACCGAGAGCTGGTGTCGACGCTCAGCGAGCGGTTACGCAATGGAGAACGCGATATTGATGCGCTGGTGGAGCAGGCCAGGGTCAGGATTAGCCAGTCCGGCGAGTTAACGCAGAGCGAAATCGAGAATGTGATCCGCGCTGTCAGACGCGATCTGGAAGAGTTCGCGCTCAGTTATGAAGAGAGTCAGGATGAGCTAACTGATAGCGTCTTTATGCGGGTGATCAAAGAGAGCCTGTGGCAGGAGCTGGCGGATATTACCGATAAAACTCAGCTTGAGTGGCGCGAGGTGTTCCAGGATCTCAGCCACCACGGCGTCTATCACAGCGGCGAAGTCGTGGGGCTCGGCAATCTGGTGTGTGAGAAGTGCCATTACCATCTGCCGGTTTATACGCCGGATGTGCTACCGCGTTGTCCAAAATGCGGGCACGATCAGTTCCAGCGCCGGCCATTCGAGCCGTAAATACGGGAGAGATATTTGCGGAGCCTTTACACTGGCGTTAAGCCAGCCCGAGGGCCAATATAAAGCGCGTTAATATATTGGCCTTCCTTTTAAAGGGCAGGCTAACCCTTCATCTGTATGCGTAAAAATGCTGGTGCCGAAGCACCAGCATTAACTTTCTTTTAAAAAAAGACGCGCATTTTCAATGATAACTTCATGTTAATTGATGGTGTTAATGGTCGCGCTCTTAAACTGCTGAGTGCCGCCCATTTCACTGGCGTATTTATGTGAAGAATTTAAAACCAGATTAGTCGTGGAAATCGTGCCTTTGCCACAGGTTGTCCACCCCAGGAAACCGCAGCGGTATCCTCCGTTAATCACTTTTTTAGCCGACATGGTTAATGTGGCGCCAGCACCAATGTGATAACGGTTAGTGATATTACCGTGATTTTGTGTATCCAAGGTCATGTTTGTTGAACTTAAAATTTCACCTTCATTGTAAAGATCGTTATAGGTTTTAATTACAACGTTATCACGGCCAACAATCGCGCCATAGTTGCTGGTAACATCATTTTCGATATTCATATTGTGTCCACCAATATATCCTTCATTCTTTAGCTGGTAGCTTTTTGTTGTCAGCGTATCAGCACCTTCCATAAAACTCCCTTTTTTTAACGTCAGAGTACCATCGGTTTTTACGGTCACGTTGCCGCCGGAGGTGGTGCCAGAATTGGTAATTTCCCCAGATGTAGCTTGGTCATTTATTTTCGCCTGAACCAGCAGAGTATCGTAGCCAAAAATATTGCCAGTGACTTTAAGCGAATCCCCTCCAAAGGTCACCGTTGTGTTTTTACCTCTTGTTGAACCTCCATTGTCAATATTACCGGCGGCGGTGACTATCAACTGATTATCTGAAAGTAAATTGGAACCATATGTCGTTTTCAGGTCACCGTTAGTCATTACGCTCAATGTGGAGGCTGCTTTGAATTTACCCGTGTTTTCGATATTTCCGGATGCGTTGACTAATAAATTTCCTGTGCTGGAAATGGTTCCGCTATTGCTTATCGAACTGAGGCTATTCAGTAAAGCGATATTATTCGAGGATATATTTCCCGTGTTTTTAAAATTGCCTGCAGAGAGTACCTGAGTCATCATACCATTACTGGCGATAGAGCCTTCGTTGGTGAGTGAGCCAAAGCTGGTCAAAGAGAGGCTGGTGTTAGCAACAATAGCGCCTTTATTTCGAACGCCAAAACCTAAATTATTGCCAACCATAGTAATACTATTGGCTTTGATGCCGCCAAGATCACTAATGTCGATACTATATTCAGGGTAAACATACTGCCGTGCCGTTGCCGCTTTGCCCGCTGAGGTTATCGCGCCAGAGCCGTTATCAAAGGTGAAGTTTCCTGCGGCCACTATCGCGTTCGTAGCATTAACCGTACCGTTAATGGCTATCGCATCGGCGAGCAGAACCGCATAGCTATTACTGGCATCCATTCCATTCTTGTCGATGGACAGTTTACCCCCGGTAACGTCATAACTGGCGATAGCGCCAGTATCAGAGAATGTTACCTTTCCTGTCGTTAAAATCGCCTTATTGGTGTTGATGAAACTACATCCTGAGCAGGAAATACCATTGGGGTTAGCAATAACCACATCAGCTCGCTGACCCGCAACTTCAATAAATCCATTCAGTGAGCTTGCACGGTTTGAGGTAACTTCGTTAAGAATAACAGAAGCACTACCATTAGTCAGATTGTTATTTTTAGCGATATTCCCCAACGTCGCATGGGAGAGATCGCTGGGGCTATTGTTCAGAACAACACCCTTACTATCAACATTAAACTCACGATACATATTATGTGAGACGCCGGCGGCATTGGGTTTTTCAATATCAATGACTTTGGCGCCTGATAAATGGGTGTAAGTTGTCGGGTCGGCATAAACAAAGCTTGAGCTCAATGCTGCTGCTAGCGCAACATAGGTTAAATTGAATTTAAACATTTAATAGAGTCCTTTAGAAATAAATGAGGTTAACTGATGCGTTGAAAAACTGATTTTAATACCTCCATTGTAATGAAAATCCCAGGTTTGCAGGGTCTGTATGAAAACCGTTTGGCTTTATCAGTGGGGTTCCGATGAATAAATCATACTGAGTTGAAATTATGCTTCCGCGTATTCCCACCGTGGCGCCAGACATGACTTTGCCATTTCCGTACTGCTCTGTTCCTGTAATGCGTCCAACGTCTATGCCTAAGTACAGCTGTCGTTCCGGGGCGGGCATATCCCAGATGAAATCATTGCGCCAGTACCAGCCTTGATTTCCTGAAAGGGTTCTTTCACCGTCAAAACCTCGTACCGTCCAACGATTGCCTATATTAAATTGATTGTCTGCGGATAAGATATCGGGGCTAATTTGTATATTAATATGCGGAGCATAGCTGAATTTATCCCCCGTTGATTCAAACTTCATTAAGGCTTGAAGGTCGGCATGAATAATGCGCGAAAGCTTACTGTACAGACCGGCTTTTTCCTCCGGAGTTGGCATTGAACTGAGCCAGGGAAGGCTACGCTGTACGCCCAGGCTGGCATCTACGATTGTATGGGTAAAATATCGCTGATGATGTGCCGTAATATCCCAGGCAGGATTCTGTTTGCGCATAACGCTCAGTTCGCTGCCACCAAAATAATAATGTGAGGTACTTTTTGCTATTCGCGCATCAATGGTTGTTTTTTGCTGGCGGGTGTGCGAAATTAGACGCGTTAAGGTTGCGCTGGCATAATCATTTTTGCTTTTATATTCAATGGTGGAGTATCTGCCATTGAACTGCTGACGATATTCACTTTGTGAACCGTAAAGATTGAGTGACCAAAATCCAAAGGGAATAGAATAATAGAGGCTTTTATTCTGGTTGCCATCGTTATGTTGATTAAACTCGACATCGCCCCCCATGGATAAATAGAAAATGTCATTTAGCGTCGTCAGGTCATAAAGATAAAGCGCGCCACCGGCCTGGTAACGCCCGCTGCTACGGCTTCCTGCATCATCCAGCCATGCGCCTACTTGCCAGTTTCGTGCCAGATGCCGGGAGATTTGGATATCGCTTTCCGCATGGTTCTTACCCGGCATGATTTTCATCTGCGCCGATGAGCCGGGTAAACGTTGCAGGTTAGCCATCCCCTGTTCCAGTTCGGTTAGCTTCAGAATATCCCCTGTTTTAGCCGGTATGGCATTCCACAGGCTGGTTGTCGCGCTATTGCCGGCAGCCCAGCTAATATTACCGATATAGCCATAGCTCAACGTGATGCTCAGAATGCCATCATTCAAGGATTGTGAAGGTACATCAATAAGCGAAGTGATATATCCCCGGGCAATGAGTTCATTTTGCAAGGTTGTGGTGAGTAGACGTATGCCTTCAATACCCAGGCACTTTTTTTCTGCCTGGCGAGCGATATTGCCTAACAGACCGCGGGTCAACTTGTGGTCAGCGGAAATAATTTCAACATGGTTAATATATCGGCAGGTTGCTTCAAGTGGAAAGGCGAGTTTATATTTTTGCGATCCTGTACCTGATGCCGAATATTCCTGCTGTGCTGGTGCCAATGCGCTTTGACGTGCCTTATCCTGTTCCACCTGATTGGTATTGCTAATCGATACATTCGCCAATGTCGATGCGGTTAACAGAATATAAAGAGAAAGGGCGGTTATGAGACTTTTATTATTCACGAAGCAATATCCATTTGTTTCACTCGTCCGTTATAGCCTTGTCAAGAATGTTTAGCGTTAACTGAGTAGGGTTAACGAAGCCGGGTTCTCAATCTTAAGAATCTTAATTTTCTAAAATCAAAAAAATCCGCTGCCGGCGCTCAGCGTTGTTGTCAAATCCGCGCCATGTTATCTATGACAGATTATGTAATCCACGATGTAAAGAGTGAATTTTTGTTGAATTGAGCGTTTCAGGTCGTGAATTATTTGGCGTGAGGCTGGATATATTTATGACGCGTATTTGAGAGCGGCAAAGCTATTGCCATAACTATGGAGAGAGACAGGAGCGGGAAGAGATAAAAGGCGTGTACGGTACCGTACACGCCGGAAGATTAGTGCAGAATTTTGGCGAGGAAGTCTTTGGCGCGTTCAGATTGCGGGTTAGCAAAAAACGCTTCTTTATCGGCGTCTTCGACAATTTTTCCTTCATCCATAAAGATAACCCGGTTGGCTACCTTACGCGCAAAGCCCATTTCATGGGTGACCACCATCATGGTCATCCCTTCATTTGCCAGTTCAACCATAACGTCCAGCACTTCGTTAATCATCTCCGGATCCAGCGCGGAAGTGGGTTCATCAAACAGCATGGCGATAGGATCCATACACAGCGCGCGGGCGATGGCCACGCGCTGCTGTTGGCCGCCCGAGAGCTGGGCGGGGAATTTTTCGGCATGAGCGGAAAGCCCCACGCGTTCCAGTAGCTTAAGCCCTTTCGCCCGGGAGGCGGCTTTGTCGCGATTGAGCACCTTGACCTGCGCCAGGGTGAGATTCTCGATAATCGATAAATGCGGGAACAGCTCAAAGTGCTGGAATACCATCCCGACGCGCGAGCGCAGTTTGGCCAGGTTGGTCTTTTTATCGTTGACGGTGGTGCCGTCGACGATGATTTGACCTTGCTGAATGGGCTCCAGGCCGTTTACGGTTTTAATCAGCGTTGATTTACCCGAACCCGAAGGCCCGCAGACCACCACCACTTCGCCTTTTTTCACTTCCGTGGAGCAATCGGTCAGCACCTGAAAGTGACCATACCATTTTGAAACATTTTTCAGGGTAATCATTACACAGTCCTTTTCTTCAACCAGCTGACCAACAGCGATGCGCTGAGACTAAACACAAAATATACGGCGCCTGCGAACAGGATCATTTCTACCTGGGTTCCATCACGCTCGCCGATAGTTGAGGCGGTGCGGAAAAAGTCGGCCAGGCTCAGAACATAAACCAGCGAGGTATCCTGGAACAGGACGATGCCCTGCGTCAGCAGCAGCGGTACCATGGCGCGGAAGGCCTGCGGCAGAATCACCAGCTTCATGGATTGCCAGTGGGTCATGCCCAGCGCCAGCGCGGCGCTGGACTGGCCGCGCGAGATACTCTGAATGCCGGCACGGATAATTTCCGAGTAATAGGCCGCTTCAAACATGGAGAAGGCGATCATCGCTGAAATCAGGCGGATATCGGTTTTCGGCGACAGGCCAAGCACGTTCTGCAGGAACCCGGGAACAATCAGATAAAACCACAGCAGTACCATCACCAGCGGAATGGAGCGGAAAACGTTAACGTAGGTTTTGGCGAACCACGCCAGCGGCAGGAAGCTCGACAGGCGCATCACGGCCAGGATCGTCCCCCACACAATCCCGACAACAATCGCGGTCACGGTAATTTTTAAGGTAATCACCAGCCCTGCCAGCAGGTATGGCATGGAAGGAATAATGGAGCTCCAGTCAAAATCGTACATTATTTACCCCCCATATTGCCCGGCAGGCGGACTTTACGTTCGACCACGTACATGATCAGCATAATAACGGCGTTGATAAACACGTAGGCGAGGGTGATAGCGGTAAACGATTCCCAGGCATGGGCCGAGTAGTCCAGCAGCTTACCCGCCTGGGCGGCCATATCGGCAAGACCAATGGTGGAAGCGATGGCCGAGTTTTTCACCAGGTTCATCATTTCAGAGGTCATTGGCGGCACGATAACGCGATAGGCGTTGGGCAGCAGAACGTAACGGTAAGTTTGCGGGAGCGTTAGCCCCATCGCCAGCCCGGCGTTTTTCTGGCCGCGCGGCAGGGATTGAATACCGGAACGAACCTGCTCGCAGACGCGCGCGGCGGTAAACAATCCCAGACACAGCATCGAAGAAACGAAAAACTGAATATTCGGATCCAGCTCGGACTTAAACCACATGCCGATGTTTTCCGGCAGCAGTTCAGGCACCACCAGATACCAGGTGAAAAATTGAACGATAAGCGGGACGTTACGAAAAAGTTCAACGTAGCAGGTGCCGATAGTCGACAGCAGACGGTTCGGGACCGTACGGAGAATACCGAAGAGCGAACCTACAAAGAATGCGATAATCCAGGCCGTTACCGACAGGGTGACGGTGATCTGAAAACCACTCCACAGCCAGCCTAAATAGGTGGTGTTGCCGAACGGGGCCTGTTGCAGGAATATTCCCCAGTTCCAGTCTATTGACATAAATGACTCCTGGAAAAAAAAGGGTAGCAGCGCTACCCTCGAAGATTGTTGCTCAGCCTGTTTCGGTATTCGCGGCCGCTGGGGAACGACCAGCCGCCGTATAGTCTGTCCGCGCCGTAGCAACAATCGGGAGGGCAGGATTCCCCGCCCTTTGTTTTTTTAATTAGTTAAGAGCTTTATCGTTAGGTGATTTGAACAGCGCTTTCATCTCGTCAGAGAGTTCAAAGTTCATATTCAGGTTCTTTGGCGGAATAGGATTTTTAAACCACTTATCGAACCATTTTTCGGCTTCACCGGAGGTCTGAACCTGGGCGACCGTCTCATCGACCAGCGTTTTGAACTGCGGGTCATCTTTGCGCAGCATGCAGCCGTAGGCTTCCTGAGACTGAGCGGTACCGACAATCTCCCAGTTATCCGGTTTCTTCGCTTTCGCACGTTCGCCCGCCAGCAGCGCGTCATCCATCATAAAGGCCACCGCGCGACCGCTTTCCAGAGTACGGAAAGAGTCACCGTGATCTTTTGCGCTGATAATACGCATATTCATTTTTTTCTCGTCGTTCAGCTTGTGCAGCAGAATTTCGGAGGTGGTGCCGGAGGTGACGACGACGGCTTTATCCTTCAGGTCCGGGAAATCTTTAATCGCGCCGCCTTTTTTCACCAACAGACGGGTACCGACGACGAAAATCGTATCGGAGAAGGCCGCCTGTTTCTGGCGTTCAAGGTTGTTGGTGGTGGAGCCGCATTCGAAATCATACGTGCCGTTTTGCAGCAGCGGAATACGGTTTTGTGAGGTAACCGGGATCAGTTTGACCTGCAGATCCGGTTTGTTCAGCTTCTTCTTGATGGCATCAACGATCGCATTCGAGTAGTCCTGAGAGTAGCCAACGACCTGCTGCTTGTTGTCATAGTAAGAGAACGGAACGGATGATTCACGGTGACCAACGACGATAACGCCGTTTTTGGCAATTTTATCCAGAGTGCTCTGGCCAGCGGTGGATGCCGCATCTTCTGCATGCGCCACCCCAGCGGTGAGGCCCATGACCAGCATTGCTGCGGCCAGTTTACGTAATTGCATATCCGACTCCTTATCCTCAGCGCCGTCAGACGCTATTGATACCCATTGTGAATGTGTGTGCTTTTTTATCGCTGCCGTCTTTGCGTGCAGCATTTGTATGTGTTTGTTAGCATTTAGTTTGGCTTAATGTAAAGATTTTGCTCTTATATTGTTGATTTTTGCGAAGCGCACCGCACCATTTAAAGGCAAAAATCCCCCATTGCACCAAAATAGCGCCGCCTGACGATCGATGGTGGTGCAACCGGGTTGTACCCCCCGAGGATCGCGTTGCGACATGAATTTATTAAGCAATGGTCGTGCCAGAATGGATAAGAAGGGGAGATGACCGCGGCGACGAGTGCCGCCGCGGGAGAAGCAATTATTGACGGCGCTGGCGCAGGCTCATCAGCAGCGCAGCAAAGCCAAACAAGGCGGTTAACGCCCACAGCGGCCAGTTCCCCGTACGCGCGTACGGCGTCAGTCCTGCCGTTGGGGTCACTTTGGTGGTTAATACGGCGCGGGTGAACTGCGGGATCATCTCCTGTATTTCACCGCGTGGGCCGATGACCGCGGTAATGCCGTTATTGGTGCTGCGCAGCAGCGGACGGGCCAGCTCCAGCGCGCGCATTCGCGCCATCTGGAAGTGCTGCCACGGGCCGATAGATTTGCCGAACCATGCGTCATTCGAAATGGTTAACAGAAAATCCGTATCCGGGCGGAAGTTATCCCGCACCTGCTCGCCAAGAATGATCTCGTAGCAGATAGCCGCCGTCAGACGCATATTATGCGCCACCAGCTGCGGCTGCACGTACGGCCCGCGGCTGAAAGAGGACATTGGCAGGTCGAAGAACGGCGCCAGCGGACGCAGAATCGATTCCAGCGGCACAAACTCACCAAACGGCACCAGATGATTCTTGTTGTAGCGATTCTTTGAGTCGTAGCTGTATGGGTTATCTTTGCCCAGCGTAATAATGGTGTTGTACGTATCGTAGCGATTCCGCGCGTTCAGACGCGCATCGACGATGCCGGTGATCAGCGAGCTATTTTTCGACCGCATCAGGTCGTCCATCATGCTGAGGAAGCGCTGCTGGTTAATTTCCAGATCCGGAATCGCGGACTCCGGCCAGACGATCAGCTGCGATTTACCCATATGCGGCTGGGTGAGATCCAGATAGGTTTTCAGGGTGTTGAGTAGCTGATTCTGGTCCCATTTCATCGCCTGGGGGATATCGCCCTGTACCAGCGAAACCGTGGTCGCGCGCGCCGGCAGCGGTTGATACCACTGAATGTAGCGAAGCGGGAAGGGCAGGGCGAACAGCACGACGGCGGCAATCAGCGGCTTCCAGTTACGCTGCGCGATAGCCAATACCAGCAGGCCGCTGACGAGCATCAGCAGGAAGTTAATTGCCTCAACGCCCATCACGGGCGCCAGGCCTTTGAGCGGGCCGTCAATCTGACTGTAGCCGAACTGTAGCCACGGGAAGCCGGTCAGCACCCAGCCGCGCAGAAACTCGGTAACCTGCCATATCACCGGGGCGGCGATGGCAACGCGTATCCAGCTGGTTTTCGGCCACAGGCGCGAAAGAATGCCGGCAAATAATCCGGTATAGAGCGACAGATAGGCCGCCAGCAGAACCACCAGGAAAACGTTGACCGGACCGGGCATACCGCCGAACTGCGCGATGCTCACGTAGACCCAGTTAATACCGGAGCCGAACAGCCCTAATCCCCAGAAATAGCCAATTGCGGCGCTTTGCAGGGGACGTCGGTTGAGGGTTAAACCCTGTAGGCCAATTAACGAAATAAGGGCTGCGGGCCAGAAGTCATAAGGTGAAAAAGCCAGCGTTCCGCTGGCTCCGAATAACAGCGCCAGCAGCAAACGTACGCGCTGGCGTTCAATAAGAGAGGCAAATACCATTTAGGTTAATCGTCCCGTTGGATTAGTCTTCCAGCTTCGGCTGCGGGGCATCATCAGGAAGCTTTACATGTACCTGAATAATACGTCGACTGTCAGCCATTGCGACCTTGAATTGGTAACCATCAATGTCGATAGACTCGCCGCGGGCAGGCAGATGACCAAACGCCTGCATGACCAGACCGCCGATGGTGTCGACCTCTTCATCGCTGAAGTGGGTGCCATACGCTTCGTTGAAATCTTCGATTGAGGCCAGCGCGCGCACCGTCCACGTGTGGCGGCTCAGCTGACGGAAATCGATATCTTCTTCTTCGTCGTATTCGTCTTCTATTTCACCGACGATGAGCTCAAGGATGTCTTCAATGGTCACCAGACCTGAGACGCCGCCAAACTCATCGATAACGATAGCCATATGATAACGTTGAGAGCGAAACTCCTTCAGCATGCGGTCAACCCGCTTGCTCTCGGGCACGACAACCGCCGGACGCAACACTTTTTCCATGCTGAAGGCTTCGGCATCGCTGCGCATAAACGGCAGCAGATCTTTGGCCATCAGAATCCCTTCGATGTGATCTTTATCTTCGCTGATCACCGGGAAACGCGAGTGGGCCGATTCGATGATCACATCGAGGCACTCGTCCAGCGTCTGGTTGCGTTTCAGGGTAATCATCTGCGAGCGGGGGATCATGATGTCGCGGACGCGCTGGTCGGCGATATCCATTACCCCTTCGAGCATATCGCGCGTATCTTCGTCGATAAGGTCGTTTTGCCCGGAATCACGGATCAGCGCCAGCAGTTCGTCACGATTCTTGGGTTCACCGTGAAAGAGCTGGCTGAGTAACAGGGAGAAGAATCCCTTTTTGCTGTTTACTGTGTCGCTACTGTGTGAATTGTCGTCGCTCATGGCGTCGTATGGGTTCTCATGTTAGTTAAATAGTCGCTCGTCACGCGTATACTCAGCGCCCGGCATAGCGGCCAGTCGCCGGCAAAGCCGGCAACGGGTTATTCCTTCTCGGCAATGTACGGATCCTCATAGCCCAGAGCAAGCATTATCTCTGTTTCGAGGGATTCCATCTCTTCCGCTTCTTCATCAATGATGTGGTCATAGCCCAAAAGATGCAGGCTACCGTGGACCACCATATGCGCCCAGTGCGCTTCCAGCGGTTTACCTTGCTCTTTCGCTTCCTGTTCAACCACCTGACGGCAGATGACCAGGTCGCCAAGCAGCGGCATTTCGATACCCGGCGGGGCTTCGAACGGGAAAGAGAGCACGTTAGTCGGTTTGTCCTTCCCGCGATAGGTCAGGTTCAGCTCGTGGCTTTCCGCTTCATCAACCAGGCGAATCGTCAGCTCCGACTCTTCCTGAAACTGTGGGATAACGCTATCGACCCAGCGCTGAAACAGGGCTTCATCCGGCATTCCGCTGTTATCTTCGCAAGCCAGCTGTAAATCGAGAATGACCTGACTCATTTATGCTCCTGTTCCTGGGCTTCGCGTTTGCGCTCGGCGGCCAGTTCTGCTTTACGTTTCTGGTCTGCTTCTTCCCAGGCTTCATAGGCGTTAACGATGCGGGCGACCACCGGGTGGCGCACGACGTCTTCGCTATGGAAGAAGTTGAAGCTGATCTCATCGACTTCTGCCAGCACTTCAATCGCGTGGCGCAGGCCCGATTTGGTGCTGCGCGGCAGGTCAATCTGCGTGACGTCGCCGGTAATGACCGCCTTAGAGTTAAAGCCGATACGGGTCAGGAACATTTTCATCTGTTCAATGGTCGTGTTCTGGCTTTCGTCGAGAATGATAAACGCATCGTTCAGCGTACGGCCGCGCATATAGGCCAGCGGCGCGACTTCAATCACGTTGCGCTCAATCAACTTTTCGACTTTCTCGAAGCCGAGCATCTCGAACAGCGCGTCGTAAAGGGGCCGCAGGTACGGGTCAACTTTCTGGCTCAAATCGCCGGGCAGGAAGCCCAGTTTTTCGCCGGCCTCAACCGCCGGACGGGTCAGAAGAATACGGCGGATCTCCTGGCGCTCCAGCGCGTCTACCGCGGCGGCGACCGCCAGGTAGGTTTTCCCGGTCCCGGCAGGGCCGACGCCGAAGGTAATGTCGTGGTCGAGAATATTGGCGATGTACTGCGCCTGATTCGGCGTACGCGGCTTAATCACGCCGCGCTTGGTTTTGATATTGATGGCCTTACCGTAGTCCGGCACGCTTTCGGCGCTCTGCTCCAGCACGCGGGCTTCTTTGATCGCCAGATGAATTTGTTCCGGTTCAATATCCTGAATTTCGCCGCGCATCGGCGCGGTATCGACGTACAGACTGCGCAGGATATCCGCCGCAGCGGTGACGCAAATCGGCCGACCGGTCAGTTTAAAGTGGTTGTCTCGACGGTTAATCTCGATGCCGAGGCGGCGTTCCAGCTGTTTAATGTTGTCATCAAACGGGCCGCACAGGCTCAGCAGACGGGCGTTGTCCGCGGGCTCAAGGGTGATTTCGCGAGTGTCTGTATTCAAGCTGTTCCTCTTATACATAGATAGCCGGAAGGTAGCCGGTCAGGAAATTATTCACGTCATCGGAATATGGCGCAAGCATCGCTATAGATATTGGGTTCAGGAGAGGAAATACAAGGCCTGCCGGAGCCGGCAGGCCTGAACGGATTATGGCTGGTAGATACCGACGCCAAGATCGTTTTCTTTACGGGTGCGGGCAATCACCGACTCCGGGGTTTCCGCGATGCGCAGACCCATTTCGTCCTCGGTGCGCACCACTTTACCGCGCAGGGAGTTTGTCCAGACGTCGGTGATCTCGACATCGACAAACTTGCCGATCATCTCAGGCGAGCCTTCGAAATTCACCACGCGGTTATTTTCGGTGCGGCCAGACAGCTCCATGATGCTCTTACGTGAGGTGCCTTCCACCAGAATGCGCTGCACGGTGCCGAGCATACGGCGGCTCCAGGCCATCGCCTGCTGGTTGATGCGCTCCTGGAGAATATACAGACGCTGCTTCTTGTCCTCTTCCGGTACGTCGTCGACCATATCGGCCGCCGGCGTTCCCGGACGCGCGGAGAAGATGAAGCTGTAGCTCATATCGAAATTCACATCGGCAATCAGCTTCATGGTCTGCTCGAAATCCTGGGTGGTTTCGCCAGGGAAGCCGACGATGAAGTCGGAGCTGATCTGAATATCCGGACGCGCCGCGCGCAGTTTGCGGATAATCGCTTTATATTCCAGCGCCGTGTGGGTTCGGCCCATCAGGTTCAGCACGCGGTCGGAGCCGCTCTGTACCGGCAGGTGCAGGAAGCTGACCAGCTCCGGCGTATCGCGGTAAACCTCAATGATATCGTCGGTGAACTCGATGGGATGGCTGGTGGTAAAGCGGATCCGGTCGATACCGTCGATCGCCGCAACCAGACGCAGGAGATCGGCAAAGCTACCGGTGGTGCCGTCATAGTTTTCCCCGCGCCAGGCGTTTACGTTCTGCCCGAGCAGGTTGACTTCACGCACGCCCTGAGCCGCAAGCTGGGCGATTTCAAACAGGATATCGTCGCTTGGGCGGCTCACTTCCTCACCGCGAGTGTATGGCACCACGCAGTAGGTGCAGTACTTGTTGCAGCCTTCCATGATGGAAACAAAGGCGCTTGGGCCTTCGGCGCGCGGTTCCGGCAGGCGGTCGAATTTTTCGATTTCCGGGAAGCTGATATCGACGACCGGGCTGCGGTTGCCCCGTACCGAGTTGATCATTTCCGGCAGACGGTGCAGGGTCTGCGGCCCAAAAATAATATCGACGTAGTGGGCGCGCTGGCGAATATGGTCGCCTTCCTGAGAGGCCACGCAGCCGCCAACGCCGATGATCAGGTTGGGATTCTTCTCTTTCAGCAGCTTCCAGCGTCCTAGCTGATGGAATACTTTTTCCTGAGCCTTCTCACGGATTGAGCAGGTATTGAGCAGCAGCACATCCGCTTCTTCCGCCACTTCAGTGAGTTGATACCCGTGGGTGGCATCCAGCAGATCGGCCATCTTTGATGAATCGTATTCGTTCATCTGACAGCCCCAGGTTTTAATATGGAGTTTTTTTGTCATCGACTTGCTCATGCTTAATTAGGTATACCCAAAGTCAGCGTCTTCACCGGATGTTGCTCTGCAATGTGAAGGGTGACGGATATAAAGCCAGGATTGCAGGGCGCGTATTGTAATGCTTTGACCGCGCCCTGACCAGTACGACCGTAATCACCACAAGCCGAATAAAAATCCGGTAAACTGAGGGGATTCGGGTTTAAGGATAATAGCCATGACAATTCATGCAACAGATGTCGTTATCGTCGGCGGCGGGATGGTTGGCGGCGCCCTCGCGCTTGGCCTGGCGCAGCTGGGCTTTACGGTGACGGTCATTGAAAAAAACGCGCCACCGGTTTTTGATGCGTCTTCACCGCCTGACGTGCGTATTTCGGCAATCAGCGCGTCATCGGTAGGGCTGCTGAGAGGCCTCGGCGTCTGGGACAGCGTGCGGTCCATGCGCGCCCATGCGTACCGCCAGCTAGAAACCTGGGAGTGGGAAAGCGCCCATGTTGTCTTCAACGCCGCGGAGCTGAAGCTGCCGGAACTGGGCTATATGGTGGAGAATAACGTCCTGCAGCGAGCCCTGTGGCAGGCGCTGGAAGCCCATGAGCGCATATCGCTGCAGGTGGGGACATCGCTCCAGGAGATGCGTCGGGAAGAAACGTACGCCTCCTTAACGCTGACCGACGGCAGCCAGCTTGATGCGCGGCTGGTGGTGGGTGCGGACGGCGCCAGTTCGCAGGTGCGTCAGCTGGCCGGAATCGGCATCCACGCGTGGCAGTATCAGCAATCCTGTATGTTGATCAGCGTACAGTGTGCGGACGATCCCGGCGACAGCACCTGGCAGCAGTTCACACCGGCGGGGCCGCGCGCGTTTTTACCGCTGTTCGATCATTGGGCCTCGCTGGTGTGGTACGACGCGCCGGCGCGGATCCGCCAGCTGCAGGGCATGAGCATGGCTCAGCTACAGCAGGAAATTACTCGCCACTTCCCGTCGCGGCTGGGAGAGATTACGCCGCTGAGCGCGGGCGCCTTCCCGCTCACCCGCCGCCACGCATTGCAGTATGTTAAGCCGGGGCTGGCGCTGGTGGGCGATGCTGCGCACACCATTCATCCGCTGGCGGGGCAGGGAGTTAACCTCGGCTATCGCGATGTCGATGCGCTGCTCGATATTCTTGGCAGAGCAAAAGCCCACGGCGAAGAGTGGGCCAGCCTGCCGGTACTTAAGCGCTACCAGACGCGCCGTCAGGCGGACAACTTTATTATGCAGTCTGGGATGGATCTGTTTTACGCCGGGTTTAGCAACGATCTGCCCCCGGTGCGTATGCTGAGAAACATTGGGCTGATGGCGGCCGAACGCGCCGGCGGACTGAAGCGTCAGGCGTTGAAATACGCGTTGGGGCTATAATCCGCATTCAAAATAATCGCGCAAACAGCGTGTCTTTACCCTCTTTTTTGGGCAAGAATCCCTGATACCAGATACTGCCGCCAGAGGTTGTCAGGGATTCGCACTGCCACTGATTCGTGGCGAGCAAATAGAAGGAATAGGCGCTTTTACCTGACATATAGAGCAGGAACAGCAGCGCCAGCAGCGCAAGGATGGCAGTTACCGCGTCGCCTTCGGAAGACAGAACGTCACAGGCAAGGATGGCGATACATGCTGCCTGAAGAATCATCTTGCTCGCAAAGCAGCGAAGAAAAAATTGCCGCATTCTTTCTGTTGACCAAAAACAGGGATTCTTAATGACGTCTCTCTGCTCCTTAGCCGGGAAGCCATGAATGTAGGTTATCCAGCGGGTATCCTCGGTGAGCGTTAGCGCGAGGCCCGTTTCGTTGAGCCGATGCAGGCGCATGGATATGCCGACGGGAAAAAACAAACCAACCACGATGCTGTAGGTTAGTAAGGCTGAAATCCCGAACAGGCAGAAAGCGAAGCCGATCAGAAAAAAGAGCAAGGTTATGGTGCGGGTAAAGAGAGGGAAAACCTGATAGTTCATCGTAAATCCTTTTACTCATTGACTCTGTAATTTATCAGAGCTGAGAACGAGGTACACTTCAGGTCAGCTTTTTTCGGAATTCATAAAGCAAAAAGCCCGCCGAAGCGAGCTTTTTGCTTTTTGTTGGCTGGGGTACGAGGATTCGAACCTCGGAATGCCGGAATCAGAATCCGGTGCCTTACCGCTTGGCGATACCCCAATTTTACGTTGACCATTTCGTACCGGGGTCAAACCGGTGGCTTAGCGCCTGGAGATACTCCAACGGGTGCGCGCACAGCGTGGGCGACTTTTAAAATTGGCTGGGGTACGAGGATTCGAACCTCGGAATGCTGGTATCAGAAACCAGAGCCTTACCGCTTGGCGATACCCCAACAATTCTTTTGGATTTATCGAACTGAATCAATAATTCCTTTGTATGGTGGCTACGACGGGATTCGAACCTGTGACCCCATCATTATGAGTGATGTGCTCTAACCAGCTGAGCTACGTAGCCA
>NZ_JAWXQV010000102.1:0-46803 GCF_033843325.1 Klebsiella sp. JN_Kp126
TGTCAATGCCAGCCCAGCGCGGCAGGGCGCCGTAGAAATAGACTAACCCGCCTGATGCCATCACCGTCCCATATGAGCCTTCCCATTTCATCTCGCCGTGGAAATGAGCTGGCAGACTGCTTTTATTTCTGATGAGTGGTGCGGTGATGCCAGTCGTCCAGAAATTAGCATTCATCGGCGCATTGTACGGCTGGCAACCAGCACCGATAAGAACAGGAGACCGTCCGGGGGTAACGGTTACGTGGCAATCATTACCCAGCCCACAACCATGGAATGATGTATCGCCACCACCTTTTTCATAGGCTATAGCGGTCAGGCATCCGCCCCTGAAAAGACAGAATGTCGGGGAGTTTAGTTCAGCATACGTACCGGCTGCAGTGCCATTGTTAAAAACTATGCCATAGCGGTTTGTCGTGAAGGTACAGCGATTAGCCCTCACACCATCACAGCCAATTAATTTAACCGCCGCAGTGTTTTTATTTCCACGAAATACAATTCCCTCAAATTCCTGCAGCACGACATACCCGCTTGCTCCCTTTACGGTAAACGCCGTGACATATGCAGGTTGAGCTGCATCGTCAACTTCAAGGGAGTCATTAAATCCCGCACCACCATCGCCCAGTTCTGAATAGTCAATAACTGCCTTTCCTGACAGACATCGAGGAAGCCTGGAATATTTTTTGTAGTCATCGTCGGTATATTCATAAACAACAGGCGTTCTGACGGTATAGGTTTCGCCGTTAATTAGCAGTGGTCCGACATTATCGTTATCGTGTGCGGCCTGGAATGCCGGCCCCCAGTCCCATGTGGAAGGGAATACAGTCGGACGGTCGGTAATATGTCTGGCATATTCCCAGATATTGGGAGCCTGGGCGCTCAAAGCTTCACTGACCGAACGCACAGGGTTGAGGAGTTGTTGTCGTATAAATGTTGAGAGATTACCGCCGTACAAGGGGTTATCAGACCCAAGTTTCTCCAGTATGCCACTTTCACCGAGCACAGAAATCGCATCACAAATCTGGTCAAACTTACCTTTATTGGGTGCGATCCCTGCTTTGCTAAGTATATTCAGCAATTCAGCCTGCACAGTATTGAACCAGTCCGCCCCCGGCCAGCTTATACCGCCTTGTTCCTGACTTTCCCCAAACCAGCGTGGCGAAATAGACTGAGTGTCTTTTGGTTCCGGCATCTCCGGGACGCCGCTGACGTTGTCGAGATGGTACATAACGACTCCTTACGGTTTCTCGGGCCAGACAATATCAGTTGAAGCGGTATCTACACGGCTTACTGCGAGCCTGTACTCCTCCCAGCGTGCAAGCTGAGTGGTCTCTTCATCAGTGGCCTGACCGCTGCTGATAGCGTAGCTGAGTAGTGAAATCTGTTCAGACGCGGCAGATAGCAGCTTAGCCTTCTGGCGGTCAGCCTGAGCGGTAAGGTAAGCCCGCTCGGCCTCTGCATTTTTTACCCATGCTGAGCCATCCCACTCATCAAACTGGCCCGGCATTTTGAGGGTATAACCGTCAGGAACGGGACCCACTTCAAGAATGGTGATCGTCTCGCGGGTTTCGGTATTCCAGGCAAGCTGGCCGCGCAGGTCTTTGAGGTAAATCCATTCTGTGCCGTTCCAGCGGGTGACGAACGTCGGCTTGTCTTCTGGCGGGGCAACGAACGTGCAACCCTCCGGCAGAGTGAACCACGCATCAGAAACGATGTGCTTCGTGCCGTTGCTCTCATAATAAAGCTGACCGGTCTTATCTTCGACCTGCGTCCACTGGCCATCAGTGAACAGTAATACATAACCGGCATCAGCAACCGGAGGCTCAATGGTCACAGCCCGTTCAGGCAGGGATTCACTCAGCGCGGAAATAACAAAACCGGTGCCGTGAATATTCCAGTAACGGGTCCCGCGAATATCGTTCACATATTCCCATGCACCATTTTTAAATATACCGGTCTGGCCTTTATCCGGCTCACAGGGAATATGCGTGGTATTAGCAGGCAGACCGGTTCCTGCCGGGATCGTCATAAAGACGGAACCAATATAAACACCATCGGCATCGTACTGATAAAGCCAGATGGCCTGCGGGCTTTGAGAGAATTCAAATGACATTACGCTAACCTCACAATGGCGTTAAAGGCGATATTTTTGACGGTGTTTTCGGCATTGCCTGTGCTGGCCACAATAGCCGTGTGCGCGTGAGCGCCTATATAGACGGTGTGATGGTGCGCCGGGGCGGTGCTGGTGTTGTTGCGGGTGCGATGAGAATCGTTATCTGACCCGACCACATAATCGCTGTCCCAGACATCACCCGGAGCAACCATTCCACCTTGATGAAAGTGCTCATTGTCGTCACTGGTTGTTTTGGTGCCGAGGTCGGTACTGTTAATCGTCGCATTATGGGCGTGAGCCTTTATGCCGTCGGCTTCAAAAGACAGCAGCGCACGCCCGGAGACGGGCAAAAACTTGATAGTCTGGCCGCGCATGTCCGGCAGAATGCCGGAGGGATACGCCACGGCAAGGCGCGGGTAAGCGGTTTTATCGAAGCCCTGACCGAGCATCAGCGTAAAGCCGGTCGGCGCTGTCGCCCCCGGCCACGCAAACGGAATACCCGGCGGCAGCATATAGTCCGAGGAGAAAATACGGATGGCCTGCGCAAACTGGTCCAGCTGCGTTTTATCCGGTGTGATATTGGCCAGCGCCAGCACGTTCAGCATTTCCGCCTGAATAGCGTTAAACCAGTCCGCGCCCGGATAACTCGGCGCAATACCGTCGCCGCCTTCGGTAAACCAGCGACGCTCAGTAAATAATACCGGCTTAATGGCGGGCATATCGGGAACGGAAGAGGCATTATCCAGGTGATACATAATTAAACCTCGTAAAGAAAATCATAATCGTGGCCAGCGAGTCGGTAACGACGTAAAAAACATTCCAGTATCTGCGCCTGCAGGCTGATTAACGGCGTCAGGACGTTGCTGATACTGCGAAAGCGGATCATCGGCATATCCGTGACCGTCACCTGCAGCAGGTAACGGTATTTGTGGGAATAAATCGGATACATGATGTCGCGCATGATGTGATGCGGCAGGATTTCGGTCACCTGAATGGTGAAGCCCAGCGCATCCTTCACGGCCTGTTCAATCTGCCAGGTGGCCAGCCCGCCCTTGCGGTGATACTTCTCCACCACGGCGTCACGACGGCGATCGAAGCCGTCAGGGATGGCGTTGCAGTCAGGCAGGCCGAGATAGTCCTCCCAGTCGGCCAGCAGTAAGTCGGTGGTCTCCGGGCGCATCTCGGTGACCAGCAAATCCGCGTTCGCCTCCGCCAGCTGCAGGCGGGAGCTGAAGCCCCGGAGCAGTGACGTCAGCGCCGCCGTCTGGTCGCGTGGCCACGCTTTACCACGAGGCATCAGCTGCTGCAGGACGTCCTGCCAGTCCTCTACACGATGCGCCATTTGATTGCTCCCAGCGTTAGCAGCTCATAGTTCTCGCTGGCCTGATTGGTGGTGAGGTCCAGCTCGTAATCCGTGACACCCGTCGATGAGCCGATGGCCGTTCGGATGGCGGAGAGCAGCAGCGTATCGCCCGGCGAGACCGAGCGGAACAGCGCCTGCAGGCTCAGAGTGACTGCAGAACGGATGGCCGCAGTGTCGGGAATGATGCGGATGGTCAGCGGCACCGGCTTGAGCGTCAGCGGGATGGGCCAGACCTCAATACCGCCAGGTTTGCCGACGTAAGTCCCGGTCGCCGGGTCCTGATGGCGGAACAGATACGCCTGCATTGCGTTGCGGTCAGTGACGGTCGGGATAATGTCAGAGCGCTGGTCGTAGACCCACGCAAGACCCACCGTTCCCAGCCCGTGCCAGCAGTCAAAGGCCCATGCCCGGCTGATGCCCGGCAGTTCAGTTGCCCAGATAACATAATCATGCAGTGCACCACCGGTCGGCGGATTGCGCTTGCGGTACAGCAGGCGCGTCAGCAGCTCGGCCACGGACTCGACGTCCGCGCCGCCTGAGATACCGGCATTAGCCACCACGCCGTCGCTGTTCACCCCGGCCACCGGGGAAATCAGAGTCAGGACGTCACCGGCTTTCAGGTTGCCGCTGAGACCCGTCTCGTCAGCCTGCACGGTGACGGTGATTTTGCCCGCTGACGGGTCACTGGTGGCGGTGACGTGGAAGCGGACGCCGCCCTGTGTCTGCATTTCGGTATCGAGCGCCAGCGGCTTTGTGCCTGTGAAGGTGACCGGGCCGCTGGCATAGGATGCGGCCTTACGAATAACGCCCTCATAGCGGGCGGTATCAATAATGGTTTCGTCGGCGGACTGCTCTGACGGGATAATCTGGTTTTTAATCCACGTCTGATAATCGTAGACGTCGCGTAAAGCGCCGCTGAAAGCCGTATTTAACGCGCGTTCAACACCGACAATCGGTAATTCCTGGTCGAGTTCAATCTCTAAATCCTGAATACCGGCACGAATAAGCTGGCGGAGCGTCGGGACATTAAACGTAGCCATTTTCTACCGCCTCCCAGCGTTTCTTTATTTCGACGGTTAACTCGGTTTTATCCGGGCGGGTGAGAATAATGGTCAATGCCAGCCAGTTAATACGGGGAATGGTGGCAATTACCTGCGCATTTCGCGCATAGCCGTAGCGTAATAACGGCTGCATGGCCAGACGGGCGTAATTCTCCGCGCGGAGCCTGACCTCTTCGGTCAGCTTTTCACGGTCAATCAGCCAGAGCTTTGAGCCCCATTCAAAATCACTGAAGGAATTACCGCACCAGCCACGACGGTCATCGGTGCCGTCGGGTATTTCGTCGCTGGTATCTGCCCGCGCATCAGTAAACAGGCAGATATACACCAAAGAAACAAGGCCCTCGTCAAACGAAAGGCCATTGTGTTCAATCTCTATATCTCCACCTGCAGGCAGGTGCCAGTTTATTCTGATGGTCATCTGGGCTCGGAAGTATCATTACCATCCCCGTCTTTATGAAAATGCTTAAGGAAGCTTTTACCCTTAACCGTAATATCTTCAGTAAAGTTAGTGGGGCCGGTGACATTTATCTGTTTACCGATAATGTCACAGCTCTCTTCGGCAACCACATTTACCGTCTTCCCTGTTATTTCAATCACGCCATTCTTTTTCAGGTGAATAATATGACCTTCCTGATGATAAAGAATAACGTCGCCGGATTCACCGCCACGGGGACGACTCCCTTTATCCTCCACTGCAATGGCCACCATGCCACCGCGACGGCCACCGACAGCAACGACAATCGCCTCGGAACCTGCAGGCGGGACGCTGGAAAAGCCATAGTTCTGGAAGCGCTCGACGTCGTCATTGGTCTCATCGGCCAGCGACTGCACCTGCAGGTTCTGCCGACCGAGGCTGTCCGTCACAATGCGCACCAGCGCCCGGTCCACCATCAGGCGCAGACGTCGGCCCAGTGCGGCGATAGAGCGGGAAAAGTTAACTGCGTTCAGTCCCACGTGACCCCCACAGAAGTTTTTGACTTCGCTTTTTTACCCTTACTTTTAGCTTTCTGTTCGGGCATATCCAGCGACTCAGGCGGCACCAGTGTCAGCACGGTCAGACGCCCCTGATCACCTTCCATAAAGGAAACTGTCTTAATCAGCCAGGTAACATCGAGCTGCTGGATCTCGTCGGTTATTTTTACCAGACGGTTCGTCTGCCACAGCGGGCCGCTGATGCCGTTCTCACGCCAGCCCGCCACGGTGATTTCGGTGGTATTGGCTTCGCCCATCATACGGGTCTTGTACCACTCGCCGCGAGCGCTCGCACCGCCGACCGTCAGACTGTCCTCGTTGACCAGAATCTTCGGACGATAGCGGGTGATCTCCGGGTCGCTGACCACTGTCTGGCGACCGCCGACCATTTTCACCGGCTGCTCGTCCCACGTCGCACCGCCCGCGCTGGCGGAACCTTTGACGATGTACTGGCTGGCACGCTCGCGCCAGCTGAAGCGGCCACGTGCAGCCAGAATATTGTCGCCGAGAGTGAGCGCCACTCCGGCCCGTTGGGGGGAGGCGCGGGTGATAACCAGCCGCCCGTACGCGTCTGAGGTCACCAGAACGCCGCGCTGTTTGGCCAGACGGTCTAGCAGTTCAAAGCCGGTTTCACCCTGTTCGAGGGTGATGCTGCCAAAGGCGTCGCCAGTGTCGGTCTCGTTAACCACCTCGATGCTGTAGGGCTTGCAGATGGTGGCCGCAAGCTGCTCCAGCTTCTGACCCTTCCACTGGCCGGACTTATCGACCACCGAGCTGTCCACCAGATCGCCGGTCTTATCGCGACCCATGACGCGCAGGGAGACATTCTCCGCGTCATAGCTGGGAATGAAGTCGTCAATGTAGCCGGTCATGACGCGGTCGCTGCCGATGGAAACCGTACAGGACTGGCCGGGTTTGATGGAGCGAGGGGCTGCGGATGACCATTGGGCGGTGACGGTCAGATCAAACTCGCCCGCCACGGACTCCAGCGAGCGGTTAATGGTCATGTCGGTCCAGCCGCCCCAGACCTTGCCATCAACGTTCAGGGTTAACTCTTCAGTCATTGCTGATGATCTCAATCGTCTGTGACGGTGTAATAAAGGAGGGATAACGCAGCCGGTTTCGGGTGACCAGCTCGTCCCGGCTCTCCGCGTCGCCGGTTTCACGGTAAGCCAGCAGCATCACTGGTACTGTCCGGGCCGGGGTGACACGGCGCAGCTCCGGCAGCTGGATACTGCGGATACGCACATCATTGACCACGGCGAACCGCAGTTCGCGAAGGGAGCGCCACAGCTCACGGAGGCCGCTTTCGACGGCTTCCGCTGCGGTCTCGCCGAGACGCTCCGCCAGCTGGTCGCCGGTGTTCTGTGCATCCTGGCCGGTCTCGAAGGTCGCGGTGGCCACCGCTTCAGCCTGAGCGACCAGCGTGGAGATAATGACCAGACGCCGGAAGTCTACGATGTTGGTCTCCATCGCCGCCGTGGTCTCCGGCGTCGATGCCGGTGTGACGCTGCTGGCAAAGCCGGTATCGGTGTTCACGCTGATGTTATCGACAAGGGATTTGGTTGCTGACTGCGCGGCCCGGTCACCTTCCCATTTGTCGCGCAGCTGGTCATAGACCCGCAGGGCGAACGGCGGCTCAGAGACGAGGTCTTTCATATCGCTGATGAGGCCGGTGATATCGCGGATCATTTCACCGGGGGCTGCGGCCACAATACCGGCGAGGTCCTTAAACCGGTTGAGGCGGTCCATCCACTCGCTGAGCGCATCCGGCAGAGTCGGCAGGCTTGTGACAAAGCCCTCCATGTCCTCCAGCAGAGTGTCCACCATGCTACCGACGCCATCGAGCGCTGCAAAATAATCACCGCTGGCCAGCGCTTCCTTGACCTTGTCCGCCGCGCTGAGCGTGGTGGCGCTGGTGTCTTCGGTACCTGACGGGAACAGCTGCTCGCCAGCCTCGTAGACCTCAAAGGAAACATAGGCAATACCGCCTTCCTCGGTGGAAAGACGATGCGTGACGCGGCCTACCTGAACCTTCTGGACGCCGAACCACGGATGCACCAGCTCACCGGGACCGGCGGTATTGAGCGCCGCCAGCAGGCGGTTCATCTGGTCGATATAGTCACTGCCGAGGAGGATCGCGTTAATCTGCTGCTGAGTCAGCACCGCGCCGTGGTCTTCCGTCCAGCCGACCTCTTTTTTGGGGTAGGCATGAGGGATAGCGCGGCGACCGCCAGCTCCCTCGACGTCACGGAAAAAGAAAGGTACGCCACGGAACGAGGCATCGCGAAGGTCTTCCCATTTTGCGGCCATCAGTCCTGCTCCACATTGCTGACGCCAGACTGGGCGCTCATTGTAACGCCGGGGGCATTGACCTTAACGCGGGTAACCTGAACCCGATCATCTTTAACGGAGACCTCGATACTGCCTTTCAGCTCAGGCTGCTGCAGGAACGGATAGCCGGGTTGATTCTGGGGTTGCATTGAAGCCCACGGCCGCGGGTCAGAGATTTGTGGATCATTGCCGATGGAATTAAACCAGTTCGTCAGAGAATCCCACTTACGGGACATGTACTGACGGTTGCGCTGGCTCGCAACTGCAAAATCACGGTCCTCCTGTGAGGCGTTATTGTCTGCGGCGGTCTGGCGGGTCAGATCGTCAATGCGGCCAGGAAGTTTATACTGGGTCTCCAGCTCGTCATACAGCGCTACCGCACCAACTACCGGGGCGGCAACTTTACCCACACCGCGTAAGACTTTGGCCATACGACCTGAGCCAGCACCAGCCCCGTCACCTGCACCACCAGATCCACCAGGAAGGTTACCGGCTCCCCCCATGCCACCCGCGCCCATGTTAACCACATAGACCGGCATCACACCGGAGCCAAAGACGTCGGAAACGCCTTTGGGGATGCCCTTAGATTTTCCGCCCCCGAACAAATCCCATGCACCTTTCCCTATCTGAAAGGCTTTACGGGCGGCGATAACACCACCGACCGCGATGGCAATATTCTTACCTGTTTCCAGCCAGTTCTGGACAGTCTTCTGATCTACTGAGTTAATCGCGTCTGCCAGCTCCTGCACTGGCTCAGCCAGGTTACCATTAGCGAACTTAAGCCACGTCGTGTTAAGGCTTTGTAGTGCAGATGTAAAATCCTGCGCCGCATAAGTTGCATCTTTCTGGATGGATGCACCATCAGCTACAACGGAATTGTATCGGCGTAGGTTCTCCCGACCTTTCTGACTTGAAACACCAGAAATAAGGTCGAGGCTGGTCTGAGTGAAACCAACTTCCATCAGTTCACCGAGCTGGCCTTTGCCGCTTTTTTTCCCGCCTCTGGCAGACCCTTCAGATAACATCATGAGTATTTCCGGGAGAGAATATTTCAGCTTTCCGCTCTTATCCCTGATTTTTACCCCTTTTTTCTCCAGTGCCGTTGCAATTTTAGGGTTCTGGACTTCTCGGATAAAATTCTCAACTAACGTCGCCGCCGTATCACGATTACCCGTCGCATCCATTGCTGACTCCATAACCACACCCACATCCTTGATACCCTTGACGCCACGACCACCAGCGGCTGCATAAAGAGAAAGCGAGGGGCCTGCTTTTTCAGCCAGATCCTTCAGTTCATATGCCCCTTCTTTACCCAGTCTATTCAGCACATCCATAGCAAGAGTGGAGTTTTTGTCGTCGTTGATACCGTATTTTTGGAACTGGGCAAACAAGGCACCGACAGACTCACCACTACTGCCAGTTCCGGCGATTGTTAATGCGGCTGACTTAAGGTTTTTGATACCGAACTCAATATCACCGGTCATTGCGTTGACTGTTTCCAGGAAACCAACAAGCTCTTTATCGTCAATACGGGCCTTTATAGATACGTCCTGCACGTCACTATAAATGCTGGTAATTTGCTCCTTTGTTTTATCGGCAGAAATGCCCAGGCGGGTCAGCCGACGGTCTGTATCAGCAAAGTTACGCAACATTGCACCGCTGGCAAAACCCGCAATCATGCCGGTATAGCGGTTTCCAACTGCATCAATGGCACGACCTGCTGCTTCTGACGTAGCTTTAATCACGTTCATTGCCCGCTGGTTTGTGCGGGCGAACTCGGACATGTTGGCTCCGTACTGGCGGGCTTTCGCGGTCAGGTTACCTGACAGATTGATGAGTATTTCAGTGGTGAGGCGGTTTGCCATGTTGCTTCCTCAGCTGCTCAGTCAGGCTCAGCAGCTGCCGGAGTGGCAACTGCTGCAGGTAGAACATATCGAAACGTTGGGACAAATTGACGATGAGGTTACTGAGCGCCGTCGCCAGCGGCATCAGGTCGCCCCCGGCCAGCGGTCTCCGTCACAAGGTCATCCATTTTGCTCGCGGTGCTGGACAGCAACTCAAGGTCTTCCGGGTGGAAGCTGTAAAGCTGTTTAAGCGACAGTGGACCGGGAATTTCCCCTACCGAGAGGATTTGCTTACGCAGCAGTGCCAGTCCCATCAGTACCTCAGAGCAGTACGCCACGGCCTTGCCGTTCTCCCCGATGACCACGCGCTCAGCCTCCAGCTGAGCATCAATAACATCTTTTGAGGTCAGCTCGCGAAAGGTCACTTCTTTGTAGCGGATCTCATCGTCAGTGCCTTTACCGGCGATGTAACCGTGCTTTAAGGTAATTTTCATCTCAGCCATGACTTACACCTTCACCAGTTTTTCGCCAAGGAAGTTGGCGCTGATGGTGCCCGCGTCTTCATCCAGCGTGGCCGGTTCAGCGGTCGCCGCGCCGGTCATCATGTAGGTCAGACCGTTATCGCCTTCAAACATGACGGTAACCCCCTCCCAGCCACTGATTTCAACCACATCGACATCCTCTGCAGCAGCGATGGTCATCTGGATCGAGGGACCCGCCATCTTTCCTGCCAGCCCCCAGACCTTGCCGCCGCCCATATGCTGGGTACGTGTTTTGCCCCCCGGATTGAGGGTGGACTTACCTGTGGTTTTGATTTCGCGGCCATTAATACGGATGGCCGCCTGACCCAGAATGCTCATAAAGGCTCCTTAAAGTTTGAACTGGATAAGACCGGCCAGCACACGCAGCTGGTTGACCAGGTTCGGGTGGCAGATGAAGTTCAGGCGGTTTTTATCGTCGCCGTCAAGGTTCACATCCAGCGTGTCTTTGTAGTCGTCGAAGTCCTCAACCAGACCCGCAGGGATCAGCTCGGTCAGCGCGATATCCAGCAGCTCGGCGCGGGCAATTTTCGGCGTCATCACCGGCTGACCCGGATCAAGCTGGTCGAGCACATCATCCCCGGCCAGCTTGTGACGCGGGTAGCGGTTGGTGAAGCGGTTTTTGATGACGTAGCGGATACGCCCCAGCGTCGCCGGTGACTGCACGTCAAGGTACGAGGTATCGGTATCACCGTACTGGTTGACGCGGTACATCGTGATTTCACGCTCGATGCAGACGTTGTCGCTGGCGTCAACGTAATGGGTGGCGATGCCGTCATGCAGCAGCAGATTGCGCTCCTGCATATCCCAGCGCACTGTCTTGACCGACGGCAGGATGCCCGGCAGCACCAGTGTCTGCAGCGGACGGGCCGGGTCGTTGGCCAGATAGTAGGATGCGATGCCGCCATAGGATGCTGCCCACAGCCAGTGCGGTTGCGGTGAGATGTTCGTCCCGATGCAGGAAATCAGCCAGTCGTTGCGTGTTTCACCAAAGGTGCCGCTTTCAGCATGGGTGCCCCGGAAGGCCGTCCAGAGTTGCGCCTCAATCATTTTGAGCGGGCCCCAGCGTTCGAGCAGCTCATCCCGGATGGTGTTCAGGCTGAGAGTGTCGTTGTACGGAAACACAATATCGGTGTACCAGTCATCGCCCAGCGCTGCAACGACGGGCGCAATATCCGGGGTGCCGGTGCCGCCGGTGAACGCAGTCACAGCCACCGCAACGCCTGCCGGTGTCTGCTCGCCTGTGTAGTAGTTGAGACGGACGTCCATCGCATTGCCAGTCGCGCCTTTCCAGTTGGTGGTCAGGGTGACTGACGTTGTTGATGCGGCTTTCAGCGCGGCGATAACTTGTGTGTCCGGGAGTTTATTGACGGCAGTGATGATAGCGGCAGCGATGGTGTCCGCCGTCGCATCGGCGCTGACGCCGACCTGCACGGAAATACCATTGACCAGCAACGCCAGCGTACCGGCAGCAGTGGCCGGGCCGGTGATGGCCAGCTCTGCTTTTGCGGCAGTACCCGCGGCGATATCAGCCAGGCCCATCGCCCACACTTCGGTATAGCTGTTGGCCTTGCGCAGGGTTTTGAGCATCCCGGCCAGCATGGAGCCTTTGCCGTAGAGCTGGTCAGCGGTGCCGTCGCTGGTGATACGGTTTTGCGTCAGAACGGCAGCGGTGCCGGTCGCACTCTGCTGGCCGATGACGATAATTTTGCGCGACTGCGCCGGGGCGCTGTCGAGCGCCTGAGAATTATCAATATCGATGTACACAAGCGGAACGCGGATATCAGCAGGAATATTACCCAGTGACGACATATCACTTCTCCTTTGCGGTTCGGGTCTGGCGGACTTCCGCCATTTCGGTAACGGCTTCCGCCGGTTCAGTGACGGACTCCGCCTCAATACCGGTGATAACAACATCACCTTCGGCTTCGCGACGGTACCAGTACGCGCTCACGGGGAGCGTTTCTCCCTCGGGACTGAGGCGCTGGCCATCAGCTTTACGCACATGCAGTCCCGCGCGGGCGGGCTTAATATGTTTCTTCATCGTTACGGCTCTCTTACGTTAATGACGCCTTTAATGGGGTCGGTGTCGTCGCTGACCTGCAGCGTGACCCCCAGTCGCAGGAAGTCCGGGAGGGTAGCAAGGTCGATCTCATCATCCAGGCGGAACTCCTGCTCCCAGGTCACCGCCCACATGGTCAGCCCCAGATCGTTAAGCCCGCCGGAATAGATATTGTCGGCGCTGACGGAGGTGGCCAGACGCTCGGCCTTCATACCGTTAGCGGCTCCGCGCTGGACAATACGGCGTACCAGCTTTCCGACCAGTACTTCGCAGCGGGTATCGCGCGTATAGCCCCATGCATCGGTGGCCATGACGTATGCCGCCCAGGTGATATCGCCGACAGTACCGCCAGCCTGAGAGCGGACATTGCGCACGCGGAGTGCGGCCAGACGGATGCAACCATCACGATCCGTCAGGTAGGTTTTGACCTCTGCCGGGGTGCTGAACTGGCCGATGTGGCGCTCAATAACACTGACGCGGTCAGGCTTGTTTTGCTGAGGTTCGTTCAGCAGCTCCGGCTTCAGCCACGCCACAATGTTCTCAGCAGCGGAGACCGTAGAGCCGGTTGTCAGCAGGGACGGACGTTCGTTAGTCACGGTAATACCTCTTTCCAGAAGTCGCCGATGACATGCATCAGCTCATCACTGTTTGAACCGGACAGCCCGAGGTACTCGCGCTGCGTAATATTCATCTGGCGTGTATGGGAGCCCACTGTCTGCCAGACTGGATGTTTTAGCGCCCGGCCAAACGCCTGATGGATGAGACGCTTATGGGCGCTGACCGGGACGCTACCTGCAAAGCCGTCCTGGTGAACGCCACTGTAGCTGAGCGGCGAACCCACACGAACGCGGCCACGTTCTACGATGTACTGGATGCTGTCGAGCAGATCGCCCTTGCCCTGCAGCAGGCTCTGATTCCCGCTGCGGGTCTTGCGGTAACCCTCGGACCACTCCTCCCAGCGCTCGCCAGCCGGTGAGGTTTTCTCGTCACTGATGCGGCGGCGGGTCTGCGATTCCACGACAGCACCGATACTCTCCAGCAGCTCCTGCTGCAGCGAACTGTCGGAAAGTTTCTCGATGGCCATGCGCATCTGCTGCAGCTTCTCAGCGCCGATAACCTCAACCGAAATCCCCATCACAGCACCCCTTTGAGGTTGTTGCGGGTGAACAGACGTTTGTTATCGCTGACAACAATCATCCTGCCGTTATCGGTCTCAGGGGCCGGAGTGTCGGTCGGCAGGCCGAGGTCGCGCGTGCCGTTCGCCATCTCCTTCAGGGTCTGGATGGCGCTGTCGTAGCGCTTCTGAATCAGATCGGTGATCTGATTGTCACGCTCGGACAGCCAGTAAATGGCGATGGATACGGCTACCCGATGCAGCGGGCGCGGAACGGTGGTGATGTTCAGCGGCAGCTGATAGCGCTTCGACAGAAACGAGTTGATCTCCGCGTCGGCATCCTCGATGGCCGTGGCTATCTTCGTCTCGTCGAGCTGGTTCGTTGCCTTGTCGATGGCCATAGTCCAGACCAGCGACCCGTCCGCAGCCAGCAGATCATCACGGGTAACGTAAATTCCCATCAGTCTTTCTCCGCCACCTGCAGAACCGGCACTACCGCCACCACCAGATTAGGCTCAGCCTTCAGTCGCTCGGCGGTTTCGTGACTGATGAAGCACTCAACCACCACATCACCCTCCAGCGCGTTCGCCTCGTTATCGCCATCGGGATCGTCGCTGACAAACACATGCACCGGCTCGCGCGGCCAGAAGCGACCGCAGCGCCAGAATCCGCGCTCATGTCTGGCGCGAACCTCCAGCACCACCACATCATCGGTTGCAGGGGACGCGGTGATAAGGTTCTCACTTCCGCCACCGACGGCCAGACCTTCGGGGGTCAGGTTTGTCTGTAATTCACGCTGTACGGAATTAAGGTGCTCCGCTGAAATGTGAATCGCAGGGGCAGAAATGCTGACGTTGTCCCCGGTCAGGGTAATGACGTCATCAGATGACGGAGGCGCACCAGCATCGCCAGGCTTCAGGCTGACGGGGGACGCACCCACCGCAATGTAATGCCCTGGCAATGTGACTGACCGTTCAGCTCCCTGCAGGTCAGATGCATCAGCCTGTGCCACTTCCGACGCTGAAACCTTGCCAGCGCGACCTTTAGCGTTTTGCTTACCCGTTGTTTTTTCTTTCGTTCCACTCACTGTTCCATCCTCTTTAAAGGTGGGTTACAGCGGGTTTAACGCCCGCTGTAACGGTTTTAAAACGCAGACTGGCGATTACGCTGGGGTGGTAATGAACGGGCTATTGACGATTTCCACATCTTTGTAATAGATGTTGGAGTTACCGCCATCGACCAGCATCGCGTCGATAAGCTTCTTCGCGGCGGCGCGGTTTTTCCTTCCAACAACCAGCGTGGTCGGGGTGATTCCCAGCGGTTCGCCAGAATCGCGCTTCATTCCCTGAAGAACTTCTACAGCCTTCTCATAATTGGCCACTGTCAGCGGCGATCTGGACCCACAGGCGGTCTGCCAGAAGCCAAAACCGACGTTGCTTCGACCATCGACGCCAAACAGGAACTCGTTATTTTTAAAAGTGTGCTCGCTATCAAGATCGTCCAGGGCATGGAAGTCGAACGGTCGGCGCTTTTGATACAGGATCGGTTTAAGTACCTGTGACTCATCAATCAGGAACCACGGTTCGCCCGTCTCGGTACCATCACCCACGATGTTGCTGTAGGTACCACCCGCCATCGGGTGGTCGGTATCAAAGAAGTTCTGACCGTCAAAGCACAGCGAGGTGAACCCAGCAACCAGCAACGGGAAGCTCAGTTTGTCCGGGAACTCGGAGACCTGTCGCCCGAATGCTTTCGCAGTAATGCTGTACTGGCCCAGCTGATCATCTTCAATATTTTCCCGCTTAACGCGGATGGAGTTTTCCCACGTCTTGTTCGGGATGGTGTAACCCTGCTGGGAAAGCAGCGCTAACTGACGTTCGCCAATCCACTCTTTAATTTCTGGCAGATCTGACAGCCAGCCATACGTGTTGGAGGCGGCGCTGCTCGGGACTTCAGTTGCAATGCGCAGGTACTGCGGTTTGATGCCCGCGAGCCCTTGGGTAAATGCAGCGCTCAGCGATGTGGAGAGCGCATGCAGGATTTCTGCTGACGGTGCTGGCATTGTTATTGCTCCTGTTTCGGTTTAGCGGCGAGAAACTCTTCCTGGGTGAGGCCCATGCTGCGGCACATCGCCAGCTCAGTTTCGGTCAGCGTGGTCTGCTGCCCGTTGTTCTCTTTGCCTTTGGACGGGTCCTGATTAACCAGTGGCTGCGCAGTTTTCACGAACTCGGCAAACTGCTGACGGCCTTCTTCGCTGCGGCAAAGGGCCAGATACATATCGCGGTTAGCGGGCGCGACTTTCCCGGCGGTCACGGCATCGTCAACAAGCGCGGTAGCCGTCTTCTCATCCAGTGTCTTCAGACGTTCTTCCGCTGTCTGAGCGCGGTTGAGCGCAAGCTGGTAGGTCTCCTGCGGGATGAACTTCGACAGGTCCGGGTTTTGAGCACGGTTCAGCGCGGTCTGCTCGCTGTTCTTGATGGTCTGGATCGCTGACACGGCATCGTCAACAGACGCTGTCGCAGCAAGACCCAGCGCCGTGGCAATCTGCACAGGTACAGTCATGGTGTTCTCCGAGTTAAGAGCGGGTAAATACAGGTTGGGTTTGTTGGTCAGGCCAGCGCTGGAAAGATGCGAGACCTGACCGGTAGGGAAATGACGGAAAGCCGGGCTGTAATAGCGGTACTTCTTACCGCGAACGAGCGCCTCGCCGTCAGGCGTCCACTCGATATGACCGTCAATGCTGCCGTCGGCGTTGACGCGCATGGCATCAATCCATGCATAAGCCGGAGCTTCTTCACCTTTAGGCCCAAGCAGCTCGGTGGAATGTTCGGCATCAAACGGCAACGTCGGGTAACGAAAGGACGTGGCAATGATGGCCTGCGGATTGTCGTTTACCCACGTACGGCCATCCCGGCCAGTGAATGTGCCCGCAGGGATCATCGGCAACCATTCCGGCAGCGGCGTGCTGGCATCCGACAGGTCGGGAAGCTCGAAGCAAAGGGCCAGAAATTCGAGTTGTGTTGCAGGCTTTGGCATGGTGCTGTCCGTCGTTAAAGGTAACTGACGGACAGTGTCGGAGAAAAACAAGAGGAAACCGGATTTACCGGCTTCCATGCTTATAAATAGGGTGTTAGGGAAATGCAGCGGGGAACCACGTTCAAACCCCGTTCAAAAACGCCGTGGCGCGTTTAAGAAATTTTCAGAGAATCATCGTACCACAAATGCCGATAAAGTCCCTGAGCGTGTTTTAGGTGGATTAGCGCCTTAGTTAGTTATCACTGTCGAAGGCGCTTTGCTTAGCAGCCAACTGGCGCTCCAGTTCGGTCTGACGGCGCGTACCCGGATTGTAGTCCCAGCCCGGATCAATCCCCTCCGGCACCATCTCTTCTTCACCGGTACGCTTGTTAACCCACTTCACACGTTTGACTGGCGGGGCTTCGGTGCGGACCGGTACGGTCTGGCGGATAACGTGGCCGGTTGGCTGGCCGCTGTCGTCGAGCTGCTGCACGTTGCGCGAGACGCCATTTTTCTGCAGCTGATCGTACTCGTATTTACTGACCTGGCGAACCCCGCATTTACACCCCCAGCCATTGGGGCAGAAATGAGTCAGCCAGAACGGGTCGTCAACGGGTAGACAAAGGTCAGCCCATTTCAGGTGCTCGGCGCGGTGCTCGCGGGACGGGCCCAGCGTATAGAGCAGATAGGGCATTGCGCGTTTAGTGCGCTGGATGCGGTCCCACTGACCGGCACTGCGGGCGGTGCGCATGTTGGTATCGTAGATAGTTCGCAGACGACGATCGCTGCCAAGCTGCACCGGCGTTGTCTCACCTGTCAGCGGGTCATCCATCAACTGCTGGCCCCACCATCCCCGTTTCACCAGCAGGGGCTTCAGCACCTCCCGGAACTCGGCGAACGACTGGCCGCTGGCCATTGCCTCAACGACCAGCGTTTTGACGTCAGAGAGCAGGTCGAGCTGCGTCATCTTCGCCACGGTGAAACCGATGCTGTGCTCCTGCTTCCACACATCACGGTAATCGAAGCCCGGCGTCAGCTTTTTCGACTTCAGCCAGGCCAGCGCCTCTTTGGGGATAATATCGGGAGCCTTAGCCATCGTTCGCATCCCCCAGCGTCCGCGCCTTAAAGCTCAGCATCGCCAGCTGCTCGACGAACGCGGCAGGCTCCAGCGTCTTCTGCAGGTCCGGCAGACGCGCCAGAAACTCCTCAAAGCTCCCCGCATCTTTCGCCAGCTGCAGTACCGGACTGGTGAAGGCGTCTCCGGTCTGCTCCCAGTCTTTCATTGCCTCGCTGGTCATCGCGTCAATCTCATCGTCCTGTGAACGGTTAAGCGCAAGCTGTTCACGGTTGAGTGCCGGTGCCGGGCTGAAGGCGGAAAAGCTGTTAGAGGGTGAGAGTACCGCCGCGCCGTTCTCCGGCTCAGCCAGACCAAACTTGTCCCGCACCTCGGACTCCTGCACCCGCAGACCACGATCAACCAGGGGGATCAGCGCATCGACAAACGCTTTGAGGTCCTCCGGCTCGCTGATGGCCAGCTTCACTCGCGGGTATTTTTCCTGCGGCCCGTAGTTGAACTGGATAAACGGGCGTACCAGGAACTCATTGAGGGTGTTTTCCAGCTGACGGGCATCCCAGCGGGCAATATCCATGCGCACCCGGTCATGCACGTCGGCCTGAGACCGCGAACTGCCGTCATCGGTGGTCATGGTCTGCCCCAGTACGGCCTTACTCGTCTGGGCGTCGCACCACTCAGCCATTTCTTTAAAGAGAGCACCACCGCCGTTACGGCTGGCCGTCTCCTGCATATCAAGCTGCATGCTCTGCGGGATGGCGCACCCGGCATCAGAGGCGATGGAGGCGATAGCATCGATGAGGGTCTTAATCTGCTCAGGGCTGGCGTTATTCCCGTATTTTCCGACGACGATGGGAATACCAAATTTCTCAGCAAAAGCCCACCAGTCACGCACGGTAAACGACTTGAGCATGTACATCACAGCCACAAGACGGGCCAGACCGTTACGCAGCGGTAGTCCAGACTTGAGTCGCGGGTAATGCATCACATATTTGCCTGGCGTCAGGGGAATACCGTCTACCGGTTGTTCGTCGGTCAGCAGGCGAAACTCACGCAGTGTGTCGCTGTCGGGTTTCAGAAAACGCGGGTCAACCCACTCATAATCCCGAGGTATCCAGCCATCGCGGGTACTCCACAGAATTTCACAAACCCCGACCCCTTTACCGAGGCCATCGAGCAGATCGAACAGCAGCTCAGGGATTTGCGGTTGCTCGACAAGATCGCGAACAGCATCAGCCAGCAGTACGTCATGCTCATCGTCGCTTGCCGCTTCCACTGCCGGGGGAATACTGGCCACGGTCAGCTTACGGGTACGTAATACGCTGGCGTAGTGCAGGTCCCGCTCCTCCATCTCTTCAGCGAGGATGAAGTAGTCCCGTGCGTTTCCCTCGGTCACATTGCGCAGGACCCCGGCTAATCTCGCCGGGGATAGTGTACTCGCTACGCTGATACCCGCAGAGGGGGGCCTGACGCTGGCGCGTCTGGCCCGCGCTTCGGCCTGGGTCATGTCGGTTTCATTAACGGCGACGGTTTCATCGGTTGCCGGGTTAAGCAGGCGTCGGATTGCGCCGGTGAGTTTCTTCAGCATCAGAGCAGTCCTCGCTGATTTTTAAGGCCACGGGTAATGCGCAACTGGCGATGACTGTCGCTGTTGCGCTGCTGTTGGGGAGTGTTAAGTCGGTGCAGTTCGTAGCGCTGGCAGTCTTCTTTGCTGGCGAGAAAGGCGAGGAAGATCGCATACGCGCTGTCGCCGTGACGCTTGTGGCCATCGCTGCCGGTATTCTCCCGGTCATCAATACCCGGCACCCCGCGCTGAACGACAATCTGTCCGAGGTCGCTGATAACATCCTCGTGCTTCGGGAGGAGCAGCTCATCGTCTTCGAACGCCGCTTTGAAGCGCGGCATGTTCTCGCGGTAGTGGGCGACGGACGGCATGACCACCTCCACCTCTGCACCGTACTTCTCCGCCGCCTGCTCAGCCAGATAGTTACCGTTCCCCCGGCCATCGAGCTTGATACCGTCGCGGCGCGGTAGCCGGTCGCAGATAAAGAACAGTGCCTGCTCCTGCTGCTTGTAAGGAACGTTGGCCAGCTCGACAAGGAACGGCACGGTACGGGTGGTATCGTCGTTGACGGTCATCGGCGCAAAGACGGTCAGGTGGCCAGACCGTGCAAAGTCCTCGCCGAGGCAGTGGCGAAGTTTTTGCGGCAGCGTGTTCAACACGGGCAGCACCACCTTATCCAGCCATTCCTGCATATCCAGCGCACGTATGATTTCCGGCATGGCATTGAACGCAGCCGTGCCGGTGAAGCGCAGAACGGGACCGGTGCCCCTCGCTGCTCGCTCACGGATGGAGCGGGCAAGATAGGTGCCGCCGCCGTTCTTCGGCTCGCAGTAGTATTCCTCGCGGGCGTCTTCTTCGGTGGCTGTATCGCTCAACAGGTTCGTCAGCCACTCCGCCTCGGCATCGGATGACCACTCCTGGTGGGTGACCTGACAGATACGCTTATAGAGGCCCTCTCGGATAGCTGTTTCAATATCAATACGATGAACGGAATATCGACGCTTACCCGCCCGACACTCTGTAATCAGGGTATTAAACAGGTGCTCAATACCATTATGGGTGGAGATGATTCGGACTTTCGCACCCCACATGGTGAGCGCCAGTGCCGCTTTAAGCAATGCGGCGAGGTCACCCTGGAAAGCTGCTTCATCAATCACGACATTGCCTTGCATACCACGCAGGTTGGAAGGATTTGACGAGAGCGCCTTAATTTTAAAGCCACTGGCAAAGTTGATGACGTAAACAAGAATGTCCTTGTCTTCATCCGCCAGGACTTCCTCGCCGACATCATCCGCTGCAAGGTTGTAGGCTTTAGCCCACATGGCGCAGGCGTCGATAAACTCACGTGCCATGTCTTTGGTGGTGCCGACATAGAAGGTGTCGCAGCCGCCAGCGGCGCGTGACATAGAACCATTTAATGCCGCATCAGCAGCTTCTGCCCAGGTTAAACCTGTACGACGTGACTTTTCTCCGATCTTGATTTGCGCCTGATCTGCAATCCAGCGGCGCTGATAAGGCAGGAGTACCTGCTCCTCATCAAACTCACCAGCAAGAATGGCAGCAGCAGAGGCACTGGTGATGGCATCGTTGGTCATTGCATTCACAGGGAGCATAGTCGTCATCAGACAATCCCCAGAATCTGGCGACGGATATCAGCGGCGGTTTCCGCAGACAGCCCGGCACTTTTGGTGATTTTCTCCGCCTGTGCGGCGGCTTCTTCGGCGAAAGCCTGGCGGATCTCTTTCTCGCGTTTGTGGCTGGCCATCGCGGCGGCTTCCAGACGCTGAGCAACCAGCGCCAGCTGGCCGAGGGCCTTCGGCTCAACCGGGCCTTCTTCTTCAGCGAGTGACATCGACGTTTCGAATGCCAGCGTTTTCACAAACTCCATCAACAATTTGCCGACGTCAGACGTCGGCGCAGAACCCAGCTTGGCGGCCCAGATTTCGGCCATTTCGCGGGAGGCGCGAATTTTGGCTCCGAACTCTTCCATCCGGCTGGCGTAGCGGTTCAGGCCCGTGCGACTGAGCTTCATGTCTTCCGGCAGGTTGTGGCCGTCAATCAGTTCGTTGATAGCCTCGCGGATCTCTTCCTGGGTATGACGTTTCTCGCGCAGCATCTGGTGCAGCTGGTCGCGAACGCCATCCGGCAGCAGGTCGATTTTTGAGGGGCGACCACGGGTCTGTTTTTCAACTGCCATGTTTGCTCCTTGATGCCTTTGCCATCTGAAGCTGGTTTTTCCGCTCTCTGGCGATAGCCCGGCCCAGCGTTTCGTATGCCCGTCTGAACTCAGGATTCTTGTTCAGAAACGTGTTGGTAAAGCTATCAGGGGAGCTACGGTCATAAGGTTTTCCGGTCTTTTTCTCGCTGAACGGCGCGATAACCTGAGACTCAATCTCTGAGCAAACCATCACTGCGGCCAGTTGATAAAAAATACGCCGCTGTGCTTCGGTATAAGGTTTAGTTTTAGCCATCATTTATCCCCTCGCGCGGGGCTTTTTCACCCCCGGAACCGTGGCCAGACCGCTGGCGACGTCATCACCACGGCCGGTGATTTCCGCCACATAACAGCCGGAAACATCCGTCAGACTGACCAGACCCTGCTCACGCAGCCACGCCAGATGCGTGCGCACCGTATCGCGGGAAACGCGATGGCCATAAGTCTGCAGGCAGGTCTGCAGAATCGACTCGTTGGCACTGTCGCCGCATTCGACAAGGGATCGCAGAATAACCAGGCGCTGGTCCTGGTCGAGAATGTCACGCATAGTCACCTCTTATTTTTCCTTCAGCTCATTTTCCAGAAGCAGATCGCTGACGTGTTTCACCTGGCGAATCGCCGGACCCAGTTCGCGCAAATCGCCCCGCAGGTTGCTCATTTCCAGCTGCAGCTGGTGAAGGTCTTTCTGGCTGGGTAGCCCCGCGATAGTGTTTTCAATGCTCTGCAGTCGGGTGCGCATCAGCTCCAGTTCCTCGCGTTTAACGTAGGTTTTGGCCAGCAGAAGCTGGATGACGTTCACGGCGGACATGAACAATGCCCAGATGATCGCCCAGTTACCCTTAATGATTTCCCAGCCCATGCTTCTCCTTATTCTCTCTGATGGTCTGACAGGTGAAGCAGGTCGCTACGTACGGCAGCGCCCGGAGTCGCTTAGCCGGAATCGCTGCGCCGCAGTCGTTACAGAACCCGTACTCATCCGGCAGCTCTTTAACGCGCTTTAAATGCTGGTTTAAGAGCCGTTCCCGTTCTTCCATTTCAAGGTCACTGGCGCGATCAAACGCTCTGGTCATTTACCCACCATGACCTTGTGTTTGCTGGATTTGCTGTACCGTGCGAAGCCGTCCAGCGTCCTGAAACCCAGATAGCCCAGCGCCGGGGTCGCCAGCATCAGCGCAATATCCCAGTCCGGTTCGGGCATGGAAAACGCATGGCCAAAGGCACCGGCTACCGCGCCAGCCTGCTGGCCCAGAGACATGATCATCACGTAAGCAATACTGCTGTAGAGGGATAAACGGGCCATCAGCGGGCGAGTCTGGCGGACATATTCGTCCGTGGCGTTATCGCCGTTGCGGATGGTGTCCTGCTGTTCGTGGTGCGCAGCCTGCTGGTCGGCCATCTGCGCCTTGTCCCGCTCCAGCTGGAACTGCTGCAGCTGTACCTTGAGGCCCTCCAACTGGACAAGCTGCTCGGGTGGTAGCTGCGCCAGCTTCTGCTCCAGAACACGCTGCTGGTCGGCGGGATTAATCGCACCGTTCACGGTCTCGACAATGCTGGCCACAGAGTCGGCAGCTTTCGCGGTATCGCTACCGAACCAGCCACCGACGGTACGAACCAGAGAAGGCCCGGCTTTGAGCAGAACGGAGGCCACAGTGGAAAGGGTTATCGGATCCATTTGAGCGGTTCCTTATGTGAAGCCCACAAACAGAGAAGGAAGGCGGTCAGCCCCGCCAGCGGATTAAACAGCAGGGTCCACGGGTCTTTTGCATGCGTGGGTGCTACGGCCAGTAACAGGGCACCAGCTCCCCAGATGATCCAGGACAACACGCCTGACCACCGGCGGGCAGAATTACCCGGCTGCAGCAGACGATACGGGAGATTACCAAGCCAGACGCTTGCACCGATTAGCAGCACACCGGCAAAGGTCAGCCACCAGACAACAAACGCCTGACGGCCAGTGAAGCTGCAGAACAGCAGCGACAAACCGACTAGCACGACCACCGTCCAGCCGGACTGAAATACCCGGAGCAATGCCAGCTTCAGCCAGTCGGTATTCAACGATTTAAACATTATGTTTTTCCTTATATCGCTGGCACTGCCAGACGATGTCCCTTGTATCGACGGAGTTCCAACCTTTGCGGTAATAACTGGCATGAGTCCCGTCGCAGCCTGTGTAGTCCTGAGGTATGGGGGGAGGACCGCCCGCAACCCGGTGAAGCACCTCCTGACGGAGGCGGTCGCGCCGCCCCGCAAGTAACGATGAGTCCCAGCCTTTACCCATACTCAGCTCCGGGGAACCGAGACCTGACCGCCGATGACCTCCTGACAGGCATTCGCCAGTAAATCCAGGCGGTTAAACCAGCCATTGAGGTACTTGCCCTGAGAGGCATTGGCTTTGATGATGTCGGCGTAATAGCGGGAACGGCGCAGAAAACAGCGGGTCAGCAGCCATTCGGCATCGGCACTGCTGACAGCAGCGCGGGTGTCTTTACCGACGATCCCGTCGACCGCTTTACCCGTGAAGCCGACCGCCTCCTGCAGGAGCTGGATCGCTTTTTTAGGGTTGTGTTGTACGGCGGAATCGAACACAAAAAGGGAGATGCCATCAGGCCACTGTGAGCAGTAAGCCGGATACCAGTAATCGCGGAAATAGATCTGCCCGGCCTGTTCTTCGGTCAGGTCCTTCATTCGGGTATCGGGTTTACCGTCACCATCGACGTCAGTTTTGCCATCGGCCAGACCGTCGCGCTTGTCGGAAATACCGTATTTGGTTTCTCCGCCTTTGTCGGTGGGGTCATTAACATAATGACCCTCGCGGGCGTGAATGAAAGCGAGTGCGTGTAAAAACACGGGGGAGAATGTTGTTGTCATGCCTGCACCTTTGGGATTGAGTCAATCTGACAAATCCCATTTTGCGACAGGCAAAAAAAAAGCCGGATTTACCGGCTTCCTTGATATTTCAGTGCAGCTATTTTTCTTTGATAGAGCAGGTGTATGAATTTATATTTGAGGTTACAGACTTCATTTTCACTTCAAATTTATAACCATCTAGAGCCTGACTATCTTGGTGCACATTGTCGATAGAATCGGAGGATAAGGCTAACTTAAAGGAATCCTCAACTACTTTGAAGTCCTCTTTTGTATCGCGCCCCAAAACCCCCTTAACAAGTTTAAAACATACAGCCAGAGCCGAAACACCTTCGAAAGCTGGATCTCGAATATCAGACAATGAGATCACCGCAGCTTGTTTAACTCCAAGCAGCCATGAGCTATTAAGAATGTTATCGACAGAATGTGATGTATATACCTGCACACCATCTACAACATTTCCCTTCTTCCAGTCTTTCTTATCAAAAAGTTCCATTTTCTCGAACTGAGAGATTAGAGCTTCGCTTGATGGGAACTCTTTTTTTTCAGCTTTAACGAAAAATGAAACAATCCAAACAATGAATCCTATACACAACAAATTGCCAATTAATTTCATAATCACTCCCTGTCAAATAAACCGTACTGACGCTTCTGAACTTCCAGTCTTCGCATCCTTTTAATCGCTTTATACACCGTTTTGTGTGTCACCCTATAGCGTTCCACTAGCTCAGGAATGTTATCACCTTTGAAGTCTCGCCATATATGCATATCTCTGACCAACTGTTCGAGAACCTGACCTCGCGGGAAATATAGTTGCATTCCCCCGATTCTACTGCATATAGCTGCAACCAGCTCGACGGAATGACGCGGGTCATACCCCAGCCGCGTCAGTTCCTGACGCAATAAAACATTCAGCTCTGACAGTAGTGATGGGAAACGGGTGCTCTCCATCTCATCATCAAGGTGTTCGAGAATGCTGTCATCACGAAAATCACCAAAGAGATCGTCACTCATACTCATTTTTTCCACCTTCTGGCTGCGTCAGCGTAAGCGCTGCAGATTGTGTCATAGTCCCGACTTTCTTCGCCGGTATCCGGGTTTTCAGGGAGCCGGAAATGGTGCTCTAACATAGCCTCTTTAATCCCTCGGATGTGCCATTGCTTCAGGCTCTCAAGGAAATTCGCTTCGGCATCACCGCGCAACCATTCCAGGCTGGAGACACCAGCACCGCCATTACGGATACGGGTCTGGCGCTGGACAAAACGGTCGAGCGCAATATCGCTACCGTCCCGGATAAAACCCTCTTTAAACATTGTTTCCCATATTGCGCGGATTTTCAGGCTCACATCCGACGGAGTAGACATGCGGCGCTTAGAGCGGCGCTGAGGCTTGCTTTTGAACCCCTTAGCCTCCAGCGCCTGGATAACATTCTGCAGTTCGATGATGGTCATCTCGCGGCAGCTCGACTTGCCCGGAACTACCGCCCCCAGCAGGGAGCGGTAAGTGTCATCGTCAAGCGCCAGTTGGCCCTTCGCGATATGGATAATCTGGATTGCATTTGAGCGGGTCATAGGCCCCCCTCAGGTAACTGGCGATCAAGACGCTCAATTTCAGCGATGATAAGCGCGGCGGCTTTAATCAGGTTTCGCCGAGTATCTTTCGGTTTGAAAATGTCGTCATACCAGTCTGCTGGCCAATAGCTTTCGGCTTCCATCGGTTCGATATAGCAGATTGCCGCTGCCGACAGCTGGAAACCGACATACGTATCATCCTGTTCTGTCGAGAACCCCTTAACTGTCTGCTGCCGCTGGCGCTCTGCTATAACGTCGTTAATTGCTTTGGTTCTATTGCAAGACTCCAGCATTTCTACCAGCGCCTCGACCGTTTTCAGCGAAAAGCTGGGGAGTGTGGCATTAATAGTCCTGATGCGCTCGATAGACGTATGGGGTCCCCATGCTGGCATCGCCTTACGGGCAGCAATATCAGCTTTAATCTGCTCTAAATTAACCATGAGATTTATCCTCCGACCGCATACGTTCGGCATACTGCTGCTCGCGCATCATCTTCTGAGCAGCCTGCATCAGCAGACTGACGGCCATACGGGCGCGGGCAGCGGCATAGCGGTTACTGGTTTTGGTGTCGCGATAGAGCGTTTCGGCAAGGCCCAGTTGTTCGGTCGCTTCCTCCAGAAGCCCCATAACTGACGGACCAAAGGGGCTGACAGGCTGTGACTCCACGCCCACAATCTGTGCCAGACGCGCCATCTTGCGATTTTTCTCATGGTCTATCATGGGGCCCATCCCGTTATGACGCAGTTGCTCAATCATGATCTCGACGTCAGCGGCTTCTTCAGCCACCTTGCTGCTGTCGGTTTTGTGGTTAAGAAAACGCGAACAGGCGGCTGATAATTCGCTGGCTTCTTCGGAAAGAACCAGCACCTGAGATTCAAATCCCCATTTGGCGAATGCAGCCTCAAAAATACCTTTTGTTTTAGGATTCATAATATGCCCTTACTGGATTTCGGCGTGAGCAACCCCACGGCGCTGACGCCGGAAATTAAACAAAGTTAATTAACGAATATTCAGAGCTTGGCTAAATCCAGCGATATCTGCTTATAAGTGCCATTATCCTGACGCTCATATAAACGCAGGTATTGGCTGGTTCCCGTAACCTGAATCGCATCCGCGACAGCGTCCATCGCTTCATTCCATTTGGCATCATCAATATTCAATGAACGCAGGCTGAGCACCTGATTGATATCAATACGACCCTGTTTATTGACGCGAAAGGCATGATCGACCATCGCCATAATCTTTTCGTCAGCCCCGGCAGACCACTCATGAATGCAGTCATCAATCAGCTTCTTCGCCGCCTGAATCCGCTCGTCAAAGATGCGATGTTCGCCCACGGCGCGAACCAGCTTATAGCGGCCATCAAAGCTGGGCAGCGTGACATTACCCTTAGCGCCACCATATTCAACGCCAAACTCTGCTGCTGACAGGTCAACAAAATCATCGACTTTTGCCATAGAGCCCAGCTTAAACTCGATCAGTGACTGGCGCTGCAGGCGGGCTGCTTCAACTACGCCGATAACCAGCTCATCACGCAGTTTATCCAGAGGTTTAATCTGTGATTCAGGAACTAAATGCCCCTGAGCGTTAATCCGGTAACCTTCCGGAATGGTATTTAAAGTATTCATTAAAGCCTCACTGAATTAATAGCATTCTGAAAAAACAATATTCGAAACAACGCGGCGACTTAATTCCATTTTTTCAGCAATAACAGGAATAGTCAGACCCTCTTTATAAAGCTCACGACACAACCACCGGTCATGCTCACTGGCCGATTCCATCTTGATTGATAACCCCCAGCGTGTAGCCTGAGACAGCACTGCTGACCGCGTACGGTTAAGATGCTCTGCGATTTGCTACACAGGAATTTTCCCGGCGTTATCACGGACGAACTGCATTTCGGGCTTAGTCCACTTACGGCGCTTTTCCATACTTACCTCCAGATAACATGACAACCTTCAAGGGTGGCCATCCACACGGAACGGGTCCCGGTGGGACAGCGTTCAATCAGGTGATTAGCCCTGTTCACCAGCTCATTCGGCGGACAGGTGATTTCCAGACACGGGCGGCGCATCCACACCCTCATCTCCGTAACATGACTACCGCGCGCCTGCAGCCATGCCTGCGCAGCGGTGGCCATACCAACATGTTCAGCAATACGTTCAGTAATCATGGTGTTAACCCCTCAGTAACGTTGAAACATCAACATCCAGATCCAGATCACGCAGTGCCTTTCGAATGTAGCTCTCGCTCACAGCTTCACCCGCGCCGTGGGCCGTCATCGCCGCCAGTCGCAGGGAGTGACTGAGGATGCGCAGTGCGCCGGGTTTCTGTGCTATCTGCTGGAGCAACTCACGCTCTTTTTCGCCGATGATATGCCAGGCATCAGCAATTGCGGCCACATCGGCCTTTTTGGTCTTATTGATCGCCACGCGTTTGGCGATGCGGGAGAACAGGCGGGCGAACTCGACAGTGCGATTGCCGCCGGTCATGTTGGAATAGACTCTATGGTTACCCATCAGCACCAGCCCGACACGGGTGGCCTCCTGCAGCAGGCGCAGTTCTTCGAGTGTTTCAGCGCCCAGATGGTCCGCTTCATCAATGATGACAAGGCCCTGAGTACCATCAAGACGGCGGCGCAGTGCGCGGGCCAGCGGGCCTTTACGACGTGGAGCATCATTCATCCCCAGCTCATAGGCCAGTTCGGTCAGGCACTCCAGCACACTGGCGCAGGACGGGGTGATCGTTATCAGCCAGACGTTATCGTTACTGCGACGATATTCACGTGCCGCCTCTGACTTACCTACGCCGGGGTTGCCGCAGACCACGCCGATGCACTCCGTCAGGTGGGCATAGCGAAAGGCTGTCCAGATTTGTTTAACGGTCGGGGTCTCAATAAAACGTGGTGGCGCTGGCAACTCGGCGGCAGAATGCTGCTTTGTAACCCAGCGTTGCAGAGCCAGTTCGACACGATCGTTATCGCCTGCATATTTATTATTCATGAAGCCACTGACGACGCTGGAAGACAGTCCGGTTTCACGGGCAACCTGAGCAAAAGTAAAACGGGTACCATCAACAAGGTTGCGCAGAACCTCGCGAATATCGGAAATATTCACCTCAGACATAATTCACTCCATTATTTGAAGGGTATTTAAACGGCCTTAAATAGCGTTTTTACGTTTATTTGATTCCAGCATATCCAGCGAGTTATTCAGATACTCATCTTCGCTGTATTCTTCTTCCTCCATTTCTGCCAGCACTGCAGGTGCAGTACCGCGTGCGGGGCGATAGACGTTGCCATGCAGCCACTCCTGCTCTGCCGGAGCTGGCAGAGTGTGGACGTTCTCGGCCTCGGCCAGGCGGACTTTCTCCTCTCCGCGCTGGCGCATCCCTTTGATACGTTGCTGGCGCTGGTGATATTCGGCAGTCACAGGGAATGCCTGTTGTTTATTACCATCCCAGACAGCTTCACAAATAAATGAACCGTCCGGGCGACGAATAACCACTCGGGTTGCGTCGTGAATATCGTAATTAACGAGCACTTTATTGCCGTGCTCGTTATTCAGCTCAGCGGAGTAATACAGATTATTGAATAAACGGATCTCACAGCGATTGACGGTACGCTCTATCTGCGGCATGAACATCTCGCGCAGCTCCAGCTCCGACAGCCACTCAATTTCTGTCGCTTCTTTTTCCAGCTTGTAGCGCCGAAACTGCGCCGGGGTGAAGTGCTCACCGTCACCGCGAAGTGGCAAAGACTCATGCGGGCGGTTGTTGTACCACTCCACACCAGCCTCAATGTGCTCAATGAGTGATTCCCATGAGGGCAGATCGCGCAGGGTCTGCTGCTGTTTTGCCGTCAGCTCTTTCCCTTTGTTCGCTGCATTCGTCGCGGACTGCAGCGCTTTTGTCATGCGACGAACGGTACTGCGGTCTGCGCCGGTGCCGTAATAGGTGGCGAACTGGCGTGAAATACGCATGGCCAGCGAACGGTTAAGGCGTTCGATAATACCGCGACCCTGCGGGTTTTCAGGGATCCCCAGACGGTGATCAATACCGAGGCGGGGAAGAATACCGGTCAGCTCAGCATCGAAGGTATTGTTGGTCTCGCCACCACCGTTATCGGAGTAGTACAGGAACGGTTTGCCGTGGTTTTTAATGCCGTGGCGCAGGGCGTCGGCAACAGCTATCACACTTTCAGACAGCGCCAGACTCCAGCCGACAATATAGCGACAGCTACCATCCAGGATAAACGTCACCTCCGGCGAAAACGGGTTGCCGTGGTCAGGATGGGCGACCTTCATCTTCATGCCGTGGCCGTCACCAATCCAGACGTAATTAACCGGTAATGACTCCCAGTCACGGCGGACAAAGCCCTCATACTGGCGGAACTCGCTACCGGTGATACGACCTTTTTGCTTAACAACAACGGGTAATTTATTCATGGCATAGCACACCTGATCGTAAGAAGGGATGGCTGCGGCCATCATCGAATCATCCTGGTAACGCTCAGCCCATTCAGCTGCAAAATCGTCGTAGGCTTCCTGAATACCGCGACCGTCAGGGCGACGATAAAAACTCAGGAACTCGGGCAGCCATCTGATTTCTTCAGGCTTGACGACCTGACGTTTACCCGGAGCAAGCAAAAGAAGACGTTCAGCGGCAGAGCGGGTTTTGTTGAAATCCGCCACCCAGCGCTTGAGTGATATTTCACTCAGCGACCGTGACGCGCCTTTTTTGGCGTTCGCCATCGAGACGGCAGCAGCCAGTCGCTCAGGCAACTCACCACTCTGCGCCTGACGCACAATCTCGCGGATAGCTTTTGCACGGCTGTATCCCGGCAATCCACCAAGGTGAAGCACTTCAACGACCAGCGCCATACGCGCATCAGCAGTCTTGCGCTGCGCCGCTGTCAGGCCATTCAGCTTCTGTTCCATCAGCGCCGGGCATTTGCGGTACACCGCGATTTTGCTCTCCTCGGCACCTTTGGCGCGTGGCGTAGCCGATGCGGTAGCAGGAAGGACAGGCTGCTCTTTAGGTGAACCGTTCATCAGCTCTTTTATCTGGCGAGCACGTAGTGCTTTCTGAGCTGCCTCAGGAAGGCAGTCAATATGATATTCAAAGGCTTTGCTTCCAGTGCGTTTACGAACAAGTTCTTCTGAACCAGCGGAGAACCGGCAAAGCGCCTCTCTGATACCCTTAGCTGTTTTTGGCAGGCCAGGTATGCCAACTAATTCCTTAGCAACATAGAACATACTCAGACCGCCTTATTGACGTAGCTACTGGTTCTGTAACGACTTGGCCAGATTATTTCGGGGGAAACACCCAGAGCATCAGCGACGATCTGCTGATAAGGCTTACAGGGAGTACGCAACACACTCTTCAGGGAATCCTTGCTGTAACCAGCCTGAAGGGAGAGCGTCCGGAGGGACAAACCACGTTTGTGGATTTCGGCTTTTATGGTCTCGGGATGCCAGTCAGCATTCAGATCTTCATTTCGGCTCATGATTCCTCTATCCTAAAAAGTTATCCGCGCGGATAACTGCGCGGGTATCTGTATGGATAAATCATAAGAACGCAATGAACACAAGTCAACGTTCTTTTTGTTTATCTTTTTATTGCTTTACATTTTGTTGTTTTTCAATCAATTACACACAAAGGAACTTGCTATGGATAAAGAACGTAAATGTTCTTTTGGCGATAATGTAAAAGAACCGATCATTGAGCGAATCTTTTCTCTGGTAGAGCGTTATCCATCAAGAAACGAGGCCGCAAAGGCGTGGGGTATAAACATCAATACCCTACAGAACTATTATAAGAGGCGTGATATTGCTCCCACCCCCAGGAAGCAACTGCTGGAAGTTATTGCAAATCATGAAGGTGTATCGCTTGATTGGTTGGTTGAGGGAATCGGGGAACCACCGGTGAACACAAAGAAAGAACACAATAAAGAACACGCACATTCAGGGCTAAGTGATCCAGACGCCAGACTCGCGACACTGTTTTCGATTTTGTCTGACGAGGAAAAACAATCACTGTTTGAAATTGTTGTCCGCAAAGGTGTAGATACGGTGTTACGGCTGCGTGACGATCGCAATATTAAGCTACTGCAATGCAATGATATGGAGAAAGAGCGGCTTCTAGTGTGGCTTGATAGTGGTATGAAAAAAGAGGCATTTGAGGCTAGTGAAGTTGTAGCAGAAACAGGCCTTGTAAACTCTGGTAAGAAGGCCGGTTAATCAATGAATGGTGTTTCCCAAACCTACACCGACGTTTACCGGCCTTGATTTTCGAAGTATGTTAGAATTGATTTTGAACGTAATGCTTTGCCTTTTAAAGGCGCGTTTGTAGAAGTATCAAAAGTTTTGCCGTTCGGCTCACTTTCTCTTTGACTGGTATCAAATGCCTAAACAGGGCGAAGCCAGTAATCCCGCGGATTCCCGTTTATTTCCTTCTCTTCCCGGTAATATCAAATGATTTCCTTCATAACAGGCGACCGAGGCGTTGAGATGAAACTGCGGGTGGCTGACCGGATAGCCGGTCAGCTTTTCAATACGCTGAATGCGTTGATGCAACGTGTTGCGGTGAATGCCCAGCCGCTCGGCGGCTCTTACCACGTTGCCGCTCTCCTGAAGCAGCGTTTCCAGGGTCTCCATCAGCAGCCAGGGGCTTTTGCGATCCGGCTCAATCAGACAGCCGAGGGTGTCGTGCATAAAGTCGCTCAGCAGGGCGGGGTCGCTAACGGCGGAGAGCAGCTTGATAAACCCCAGCTGCTGGTAGTCGCTGATGCGCTGGGCCGGACGCAGGTTATCGCTGAGGTCCAGCGCCTGACGCGCCTGCGACAGCGCGCGCTGATATCCCTGCAGCTGCTGCACCGGCGCCGAAAGGCCGCACAGCAGCGATAGCCCGTCGTCGCCCTCCGCCAGCGCGATCAGCCACGCCTGGAGCCACGTTTTTTGCTGATAAAATTCGCCTTCCTCATCCGGAAGCAGAAAGAGAAACATATTGCTGCGCTCGACCAGCGGAAAGGGATTACCCTGCTGATTGAGCTGCTGCTGCAGGCGCTGGCGTACGGTGCGGCGGGCCTGCTGCAGCCAGGCTTCGGCCTGCTCCGGCGGAAACTGGCGAAACAGGCGCGGTATCCCCTCAAGGCGCAGCGCCGCCACCCGCAGCGGGCGGGTAAAATCCAGCTGCTGGTGGAGCGCCCGCTGATGCAGGATTTGCAGGTCGGGATAGTCGCCGGTTAACAGCTGCAGCAGAATATCGCGCTGCGATTGCAGGGCGTTTTCGCTGCGCACCAGCGCGGTACCGATGCGTTCGGTCACGATCACCATTTTCAGCAGATAGGGCTGTTCGATCAGCGGAATGCCCAGCTCGTCGGCCAGCGCAATCAGGCGCGGCGGGATCGCCTGAATGTACGCGTCGCCGGTGAGGATCACCATCCCGGCGATCCCGCGCTGCTTGCCCTCCATCAGCAAATGGATCAGGTTTTCTTCATCGCGGGGATGGTTGATTCCGGTGATAAACACCAGCTCCCCGCCCATGATCCATTCGGCGATATTTTCATTTTCCGCCACGTAGTACCAGCGAACCGCCAGCTGCAGCCCCTGCTTACCGGCGCGCAGGCGCATGGCGGAGAGCCCCTCCAGGGCGAGGATTTCGCTGACCGTCAGGCTCACGGCTACTGCTCCGTGACCGAATCAGCGGCGGGCTGACGTTTGCTCAGACGCGTCAGCGCGATATAGACCAGTGCGGAAACGGTAATGCCAACCAGCGGGGCGATCCACGGCGACAGGTAAGCCACCACCGCGCCCACGGCGTAGGCGCCCAGCCCCAGCCAGTTAAAACGCGGCAAACGGGCGGTGTGCAGCAGCGGATAGCGGCCGCCGCGATAAAACCAGTAGTCGGCGAGGATAACGCCGCCGATGGGCGGGATGATGCTGCCCAGCAGCACGAGGAAAGGGATCAGCATTTCATACATACCGCCAATGGCCAGCAGAATGCCGACGCCGGCGGCGACCACGGTCAGGGTGCGGCGACGCTCGCTGCGCAGCAGATGACAGGCGGCGGCCGAGACGTTATAGATCGTCGGCCCCTGAATCGTCAGCAGGTTGAGGCACAGCATTACCACCGCGGCGACCGACAGCCCCTGCAAAATCAGCACCTCGACGATATCGGCCTGCTGGTAAACGATGGCGCACCAGGCGCCGGCGATAATCATCAGCCCGTTGCCGATCAGGAAGCTGCTCATGCTGGCGACGATGGCGGTGCGGCTGGAGTTGGCCAGCCGTGTCCAGTTCGTCGCCTGGGTCGCGCCGCTGGCAAAGGTGCCGAATACCATGGTAATGGCCGCCGACCAGGTCATGGTTTCACCCGGTTCGATTTGGGTCATCGCCTGCCAGCCGCCGGCGTGATGGGCGGCAAGGTACATCGACACCACCAGCAGAATAAACATCAGCGGTACCGATACGCGCGACAGCGCATCCAGCCCCTTATAGCCCACCAGCGCGGTGACGCAGAACAGGATGCCGAACAGGATCATCAGCGGAATCGTCATCGCCGCAGGCAGGGCGAGGATTTTGACCAGCGAGATGGCGACCGTCGCGGTTCCCCAGGCGTACCAGCCCAGCTCGGCGAAACCGAGAATAAAATCGGCGAGCTTGCTGCCGATTTCACCGAAGCAAAAACGGCCCATCAGTACGGTATTTAGCCCGCTGCGCGCGGCAATCCAGCCGAGCGAGGCGGCGTACAGGGCCAGCAGAAAGTTACCGATAACCGCAATCCACAGCAGGTTAACGATGGAGAAAGAGACGCCAAGCTTGCCCCCCGCGAACATGGTGCCGGTGAAAAAAGTAAAGCTGAACAGAACCATCGAGATGGAAAAAACGCCCTTGCGCCCGGCGGCGGGCGCTTCGACGAGCGGAAAATCATTGCTGTTTGACATGGTGGAACCTCTGAGTGGCTATCCAAATAGCGATGGCAGAGGGGTAGCAAGAGGTGTGCCAGAAAAAGCGGGGCAGGGGTAACACAATGGGGTGGGCAGTATGCACATAAAACGACGTTAAACGGCCGCTGTTTGCCATAAATGTGTGCACAGTGCCATGTTTTGCACCGCCGTGGGGCAGTGGGATGTGACTCCTGCCCCCGCATTTTGTCGGACGACGGCTGGCGTCTTACCCGACCTGGGGGGCAGGTCAGAATCGACAAATGATGCCAATTTTACGCCGTTTCCCGGCGGCACGATCCCCCATCTTTTTAACCGCCCGCAGGCGGTAATTTTGGCGTCATGAAAATGCTCAGTTGTATTGTTGTTAAAAAGAGTAATTTCATATGCTTTTCTGATATAACCATTATCAATGTAAGTCTTTCCTGAAATATTGTTCGCTTACGCCGGCGGTGTTAGTATCGGGTAAATAGCCATTTAGACGGCTAAATACAACATCGCTAAACTAAGGAACTGCTATGTGGCAAGAAAGACTCGCGCAACTGGTCACCACCTGTCATTGGATCGGCGCGAAAGGCTGGGCACCGGCCACCGGCGGCAATATGTCGGTGCGTCAGGATGAGACCTGGTGCTGGCTGAGCGAGTCGGGGCGTGATAAAGGCAGCCTGACGACGGAGGATTTCCTGCAGGTGGAGATCGCCAGCAATAAAGCGCCTTCCGGACGTAAACCCTCTGCTGAAACCGGCCTGCATACCCTGGTGTATCGCCTCTTCCCGGAAGCGAATGTCGTGCTGCACGTGCATACCGTCAACGCGACCGTGCTGTCGCGGATTGAAAAAAGCGCCACCCTGGCGCTGCAGGGCTATGAGATGCAGAAAACCCTGACCGGCCAGCACAGCCATCTCGAAACCGTGCCGGTCGCCATTTTTGATAACGACCAGAATATCGATGCCCTGGCGGCGCGCATTGAAGATTATGCGCAGACCCACCCGCTGCGCTACGGCTTCCTGCTGCGCGGCCACGGCCTGACCTGCTGGGGCAAAGACATTCACGAAGCCCGTCGCCAGCTCGAAGGACTGGAATTTTTGTTCGAATGTGAGCTGATGCGCCGCCGCTACGAGCGCGACTAATTTCTCTTCACCAACGGGTCAGGCATGGATTTTTATCTCGGAATCGATATCGGCACCTCGCGCGTGAAAGCGGTGCTGTTTGATGAACGCTTTCAGGCGTGCGCCAGCGCGGCGCAGAACACCGGCCCGCGGCTGTCGGCCAACGGCCACGCCGAGCAGGATATGGCCCAGCTGTGGCAGTCGGTGGTGGCGATTTTACGCGATATTGCCCGGTATCCGGCGCTGCAAAGCGGGCGTTTACGCGCCATCGGCCTTGCCGGGCAGGGCGAAGGGGTCTGGCTCAGCGACGCCGAAGGCGAACCGGTCGGGCCGGGTATCCTGTGGAGTGACACCCGCAGCCGCGACCTGATGAGCGAACTGCTCAGTCGCCCCGGTTTTGACCGTCGCTTCTTTGACGATACCGGTACCCATCTGCAGCCCTGCAACACCAGTATGCAGCTGTACTGGCTCAAGCATCACCAGCCGGAGCGGCTGGCGGCGGCCCGCTATCTGTTTTTCGCCAAGGACTGGATCCGCTTTCGCCTCACCGGCGTCGCGGCGCTGGATCTTACCGATGCCAGTACCTCTTTGCTGAATCAGCAGAACGGGAAGCTATCCACGGTGGTGCTCAATGAGATGGGCCTGGCAGATTTACAATCTCTGTTCCCACCGCTGCTGGCGCCGGACGCTCAGGCTGGAACGCTGCGTGAAGAGGTCGCGGCGCTGACCGGGCTTCCCGCCGCCACGCCAGTCGCGGCGGGGGCGCTGGATGTGTGCAGCGCGGCGCTGGGCTGCGGCGCGGTCAACGATGGCGATATTTATACCATTCTTGGCACCACCTGCTGCACCGGTATCGTCTACCACGGTCGCCAGACGGTCAACGAGGGGACGCGCTACGTCACCCATACCGAAGCGGGCAGCTTTATTAACCTTTTTCCGATGCAGGCCGGGACGCCGAACATCGACTGGCTCCAGCAGCAGATTGCGCTGGAGCCGGATTTACAGCAGCTGGAACAGCATATCGCCAGCGTTGAGCCCGGCAGCGGCGGCGTCTTCTGGCAGCCCTACCTCAACGGCGAACGCGCCCCGTTCTTTAGCCCCGAGGCGCGGGCCGGTTATTTCGGCATTAGCCAGCACACCACCCGCGCGGAGCTGCTGCGGGCGGTGTTCGAAGGGCTGGCTTACGCTATCGTCGACTCGCTTCAGGGCTACCCGCAGGGCGGCGAACTGTACCTGACCGGCGGCGGCGCGGCTTCGGCGACCTGGCTGCAAATCATTGCCGACTGCACCGGCAGAACGGTGGTTTCCAGTCCTTTCAACGAGCTTAGCGCGCGCGGCGCGGCAATTCTGGCGGCGCGCAGCGTCGATGCCCTGAGCCGCTATCCGGCGCTGGAGCAGACCCGCTATCGACCCCATCCGCAGGCGCACAGCCGCTACGCCGCGCTCTATCCGGTGTATCGCCTGCTGCGCGAGCAGATGCTCCCGGTGTGGCAGGCCCGCCGCGAGGCGCTTCAACGTATTTCTCAGGAACAACGCATATGAAAATTGTTTTTACCGCCGAACACGCCGGCGACCTCAGCGCTTTTCAGCAACTGGGCGAACTGCGGGTAGAAGGCTGGGCGCTGGGCAAGCCGAAGCTGAGCGCAGGCCAGCTGATCGAACTGGCCCACGACGCCGAGGTGCTGGTGACCAGCTACGATGAGGTGACGGAAGCGGTGATCGCCGCCTGCCCGCGTTTACAGGTGATCGCCTGCACCCGCGCCAATCCGGTGAACATCGATACCAAAGCCGCCCAGGCGCGCGGTATCCGCGTGCTCTATACGCCGGGGCGCAACGCGGACGCCGCCGCCGAGCTGACGCTGGGGCTGATGCTGAGCCTGGCGCGGCATATTCCGCAATCCCACGCGGCGCTGAAGCGCGGCGAATTCACCCACGCCGAAAACGCCGCGCAGGCCACCCAGAGCGGGCTGCGCCGCGATGTAGTGTGGGACGTTAGTCCGCAAAGCCCTTATGAAGTCTTTAAAGGCAGCGAGCTGCGCAACAAAACCCTGGGGCTGATTGGCTACGGTAATATTGGCCGCCGGGTGGCGCGCATCGCCCGCGCCTTTGGCATGGCGGTACTGGTGGTGGACCCGTTTGTCGCCGCCGAGGATATCAACGAACCGGGGCTGCAAAAGACGACCCTTGAGGGGCTGTTCCGCGAGGCGGATATCGTGAGCCTGCATCTGAGCAGCGGCCCGCACAGCGATGGGCTGGTGAACGCGCCGTTGTTGAACAGCATGAAGCCGGGCGCGCTGCTGATCAATACCTCGCGCGCGGCGGTCGTGGACGAAGACGCGCTGATTCACGCGCTGCGCCACGGCCCGCTGGGCGGCGCGGCGCTGGATGTCTACCATCGCGAGCCGCTGTGGCGCGACCATCCGTTTGTCACCGAGTTTGATAACGTGATTATTACGCCGCATATCGCCGGGGCGACGCGGGAGAGCATTGCTAAACATACGGCGATGATTGCCGCCGACCTCCAGCGCTATGTCGCCGGAGAGCCGCTGCTCTACCAGTGGCGTTAAGCCGCGCTTGCCGCCGCGCAATGCGGCGGCGAAGCTTGTTATCCGCGACGGTGGGTCGCCATAAACTCCTGCGTATGCTGCCAGTCCACTACGCCGGCATCCGATCCCATGCCGGTCGCCACCAGCGCGGCGACGGCGGAAGCCACCTCGCACGCCGCTTTGACGCTTAACCCCCGGGCCAGCGCGGCAATAAAGCCGCCGCAGTAGCTGTCGCCGCAGCCGGTAGTATCTACGGCATCGACCCGGAACGGCGCGATATGCTCGACGGCGCCGTCGCGGGTCAGCAGCCAGGAGCCGTTTTCGCCGTCCTTCAGAATGCAGGTTCCGACGCCAAGCGCAAAGAAGACGCGGGCAATCGCTTCCGGCTGGGTCTCCCCGGAGAGATACGCCGCTTCTTCAAGGGAAGGCATAAAGTAGTCCACCGACGGCAGCAGCGGGCGCAGCAGATCCAGGGTGCCCGCGTCGGGGGCGATTAAATCAAAGCTGGTGGTGACGCCGCGGGCTTTCGCCGCCCGCAGCAGCAGCGCGCTTTGCCCGCTATCCATCGCCGCCAGCAGGCCGGTGCCGCCGTGGTGCAGGAACCGGCAGTCGAGGATCGCGTCAAACTCTTCTTCGCGGATAAAAAGCGCATCGGAAGCGCCCCGACAGTGCAGCGCCGGGCGCTCGCCGTTGGGGCGGATGGGCAGGATCGTCGCCGACGTTTCCTGCTCCGCCGTGCGCTGGACCAGCGAGCAGTCGATCCCCAGCCGCGCGTAGCTGGCGAGGATAAAATCGGCTTTTTCATCTTCACCGAGGCAGGCCACCGCGGCGGTGCGAATGCCCAGCTTCGCGGCGTTAATATTGGCCCCGGCGGCGGTTCCTGCGGGGTTAAGACGAATTTGTTCGATAAAGGCTACCCCGCCGCGCGGCGGGATGTCGATCACCGGGCGACCGGCGATATCAAGAATAGTCAGGCCGACAAAGACGGCGTCAAAAGCTGCCATAGGTGCTCCGCTTAACGATGAGTCTGGCGCAGACGCGCCTGCCAGAAGGAGAGGGCCAGCGCGACCACCAGAATCACGCCCACCAGCGCATCCTTCACCAGGTAGTTCAGCCCCATCAGGTTCAGGCCGTTATCAATAATCGCGAGAAACAGCACCCCGCCGAGGGTGCCGGCGATACTGACCCGGCCGAGCCGGTTAAAGGCGGTGCCGATAAAGACCGCGGCGATGGCGTCCATCAGGTAGGCCTGGCCGGCCAGCGGCGTAAACTGGCGCAGGTTGGCGGAGAGAATGACGCCGCCGACGGCGCACAGCGCGGAGGCCGCCACCAGCACCCACAGCATGGTCCGGCGGTCGCGGATCCCGGCGATACGCGCCGCTTCGCCGTTCTGGCCGATAGCGCGCACGTACTTGCCAAACAGCGTGCGTTCGGTCAGCAGCCAGGCTACCAGCCACAGCGCCAGCACAATCACCACCGGCGTCGGAATACCGGCGATATTGCCGACCGCCAGATCGTGATACTCCGGCGCCATCCGGCGGTAGGAGATAGAGCCGCCGCCGTCGGTATAGATACGCTCGGCGCTGCTGGCGATAAACCAGGTGCCGAGGGTGGCGAGGAACGGACGAATCTGGCAGACAAGGATCAGAAAGGCGTTCAGCAGGCCGATAATCACCCCGCCGAGCAGCGCGCAGCCCACCGCCGCCTGCCACGGCAGGTGCCAGGTCTTCAGCGCCACCAGCGCAAAAGCGGCGCCGAAATCCAGCGCCACGCCGACGGAGAGGTCAATCGCCCCGGCGCTAACGATAAGGGTCATCGCCATCGCCACGATCAGCAGAATCGCGCTGCCCTGCAGCAAATTGGCCCAGTTATCGAAGGTCAGAAATACCGGGTTCGCCCAGCCGAACAGGGCAATCGCCAGCAGGGTAATGACGCCGAATCCTGCCCGCGATAGCCACGCCAGCGGACCGCTGCCGGTTTGCCCCGTTGAGGGGGTCTTGAGCGTCAGTTGGCTCATTAATGGCCTCCTTTATGTCTGACCGCCGAAGCCGCCAGCACCACGAGGATCAGGCCGCCTTTGATCGCGCCCATCCAGAAAATATTCACTCCCAGCAGGCCGAGCCCGTTAGAGAGCGCGTTGACCAGCACCGCGCCGAGCAGCGCCCCCCAGATGGTGACCACGCGCCGCCGCGAGAACGCCGCGCCGATAAAGGTCGCGAGGACGGTTTCCAGCAGCAGCGGCGTCGCCGTGCCGCTGGAGCTGCCTGAGCCCTGGCTGAGCAGCGGCAAAATCGCCAGGCCGGCGGCGATGCCTGCCAGCAGCCAGACGATAATGGTCAAACGGCGAACGTTGAGTCCGCTCATCTGCGCCATATCGCGGTTACCGCCCACCGCCTGTAAATGCTGGCCGAAGCGGGAGTGGTGGAGCAAAAACTGAAACAGCGCGAATACCGCCAGCAGATAGATCAGCGGCCAGGGAATGCCGAACAGATCGTTATCGCGAAAGGCCACCATCAGCGGGTCGCTCACCGCGATGCGCCGCTGGCCGGTCAGCAGGTCGGTCAGCCCGGTGAAGGCCACCGAGGTTGACAGGGTCGCCAGCAGCGGCGGCAGGCCCGCCGCCAGCACCAGCGTGGCGTTGACGGCGCCGCAGGCCAGGCTAACGGCGATCAGCAGTAACAACAGCGCCAGGTAAGGGGTATTCCACTCCGCCATGCCGAGGCTGAGCAGCGCGACGCCGAGCACCGCGATGGCGGGCAGCGACAGGTCGATGCCGCCGGAGACCACATCATCGCCGCCGACGGCAATCACGCAGACCAGGCCGAAGCAGAGGATCGCCAGCGGCACGCTTTGCACCAGCATCATGCTGATATTTTGCCAGCTTAAAAAGAAAGGCGACTGCAGGCTGAGCCAGACCAGCAGCGCAAAAAAGAGAATCAGGGGAAATTTTTCGATAAGCGTCGTGATGCCCGGAAGGGGGCGACGCTGGATACCTGCACTCATACCTGTTGTTCCTGTCCACCGTTAATCGTCACCAGCAGCGCGTCCAGCGTCAGCCCCCGGGTCGGGAGATTGGCCACCAGCTCGCCGCGCCACATCACCAGGATGCGGTCGCAAAGGCCCAGCAGCTCCGGCGCGTCGCTGGATGAGACCAGTACGCCGCGACCGCGATCCGCCAGCTCGCGGGTGCGCTGATAAATATCGCGGCGCGCGCCGATATCCACCCCGAGAGTGGGTTCATCAAGAATAAAAAGCCGCGCATCGGTGCCCAGCCAGCGGGCGAGAATCGCCTTTTGCTGGTTGCCGCCGCTCATAAAGCGCACCGGAAGCTCCGGACGGCCGGGGCGGATAGAGAGCTGGTCGATCCAGCTGCGCGCTTTTTCCAGCGCCCGGCCGCGGTGCTCCCAGCCGAAAGTGGCGGTCTCCGGTAGCGAGGCCAGATTGATATTGTCGGCGGTGGTGAAGGGGAGAATCAGCCCCTGATGGCGGCGGTCGCGCGGCACCAGGGCCAGTCCGGCCCGGGTAGCCTGATACGGCGTCCGCAGCCGCTTCGGCTGGCCGTCAACGCTTATCGTGCCGCTGCGGGCGCGGCGTAGCCCGTAAAGCAGATCGATCAGCACGTCGCGCCCGGCGCCCAGCAGTCCGGCGACGCCGACGATCTCGCCCGGCTGAATATCAAAGGTAATATCGCGTAACTGCTGCCCGTCGCTGAGATGGCGAACCGACAGCACCGGGGCAGCGGCATCGACCTGATGCGCGCTGCTCTGGCGCGGGGTATAGAGCTGTTCGATATCGCGGCCGACCATCATTTTGATCAGCGCGTCGGTATTCTGCAGAAGCGCCCGGTCGGGGTAGCCGACCACCTCGCCGTTACGTAGCACCGTGCCGCGATCGCAAAGGGCGGCGATTTCGTTGAGATAGTGGGAAATGTAGAGAATCGCGATCCCCTGTTCCCGCAGGCGCAGAATCGCGGAGGTGACCAGGCCGGCTTCCTGCGCTTCCAGCGGCGCGGTGGGCTCATCGAATACCACCAGCTTTGCCGCGCCGTCGATCAGCGCTCTGGCGATTTGCACCAGCTTGCGTTCGGCGAGGCTGAGGTCGCGGATCAGGCGGCGGGGATGAATATCCAGCTGCCAGCTGTCGCGGAAAAACGCCCGGGTGGCCGCGTTCATTCGCCGCCGGTCCAGCGCGCCCCAGCGGGTGCGGTACTCCTGGCCGAGAAACACCGATTCCGCCACCGTAAAGTGCGGGATCAGGTTGAGTTCCTGGTGAATAACGCGGATACCCAGCGCTTCAATCGCCGCGGGATTGCCGAGCGGCAGCGGCGCGCCGTCAAGGGTGGCGCTGCCGCTGTCGGCCCGGTAGACGCCCGCGAGGATTTTTATTAGCGTCGATTTTCCCGCGCCGTTCTCGCCGATCAGGCCGTGAATTTCACCGGGATTCAGAAGCAGCGTGACCGCATTTAATGCAGTCACGTTGGCAAAGCTTTTGCCGATCTGGTTCATCGCCAGACCAGCGGCGGGGTTAACCCCGCCGGAGGATGGAGTGATCACTGCAGTTCGCCATATCCCAGCTGTTTGTAGACCGCTTTTGCCTCCTGCGGGCCTTTCACCGGCACCACCGGAATAAAGGTCTGCAGGGGCAGCTTCTGTTTGTCGAAGTAGCGCGCGACGTTATCGGCGGAGGTCTGGCCGATCAGGTGCGGCTGCTGGGCGACGTTGGCGACGAACGGGCTGCCCGGCTCGGCCATGATCTCCAGGGTTTCCGGGCCGGCGTCGATCGCGGTGACCTTGACGTCTTTATCGCGGCCGGTCTCTTCCAGCGCCTGGACAATACCGATAGCCGGCTGATCCCAGCAGGCGACATGGATGGCGTCGAGTTTGCCTTTTGGATACTGGCTCAGCAGTTCGAGGGTTTTCTTACGCGCATCTTCCGGCGAGTTGGCAAACTGCTCGGCCAGCTCCGGTTGAATAATGTGAATATCCGGATAATCTTTGAGGACATATTTCCACTGGTCATAACGAATGCCGCAAATACGCAGGGAGCTGGAGAATGCGTTAAATACCGCAACGTTGCCTTTGCCGCCCAGTTCATCGGCCATATAGCGACCAATGGTCGATCCCAGGGTGTAGTTATCGGAGGTGGTGTTATTGACCGAATATTTTGAAACGTGGTCTACGGTAAATACCGGAATGCCGGCATCGCGTAGCGCTTTGAATTTAGGCTCAACGGCGCTGTCGCCCAGAATACTAATTACCGCATCGACCTTGCGCGACAGTAAAATATCGTGGTTATTCGCATGAACCTGGTTATCGCGGCCGCCATCGACGCCGATCACTTTACCCCCCAGTTTCTCTACCTCTTCGGTCGCACCCTTATAGGCTTCACGATCCCAGAAGTGCTGCGTCCCGACCACGGCGACGCCGATAGTTTTCCCCTGAAGTGATAAGGCATCCGCCGCCAGAGCGTTGACGGAGGCGAGCGAGAGCAGGCCCAGCGCGATGGGCAATAATTTCATTTTCTGCGACATTCTTATTATGGTCCTGTGATGGAGGTGGCTGTGCGGAGCAGTAGCATGACAACAACAGCCACACAATCTCAAATACAAAATATGTCTAAGTTATACCCGTTATACTTCAAGTTGCATGTGCGTTGGCTACGTGCGTTCACCCGAATCACTTACTTGAGTAAGCTCATCGGGACTCTCTTACTTGCCGCCTTCCTGAAACTTGAATTATTTAGGGTATATTAACGATGTTATATCGCAGATTTGCCTGAGGAAAACGTAAATTTGTTATTTGTAACCTGAAAATATTTCATGATGCAGCTTAATCCCTTTTTATTTTGTGGGCTTAATTTGCTTGCAACTCTTATTTATTCAAATAAAGATTGCTGCTTAATTAAAATTATTCTGTCGCTGTAATATATCGCATCCTGGAATGGCGTAGAGCTATTCTGCGTAGAAAATCCTTTCTCTGTAGCAGATTGTATGGTGATACGTATTTTATTCCCAGGATTCGCACGCTTTATTATGGCGGCCTTTATCGGGTGAGAAGAAAACAGGCAAGATGAAAAAACAACATAATCTGACCGTAATGCACTGGGGAACCTGGCAGGTCCAGGCCCGTGACGGCAACATTGAGGCGGTGACGCCGGTGCCCTGGGATAAAAATCCCTCACGTATTGGTCAGTCGCTCCCCGATGCGGTCACCAGCAAGACGCGCATTCGCCGTCCGGCGGTGCGCGCGGGCTACCTGCAAAATGGCCCGGCTTCGCGCGAGGGGCGCGGCAAAGAGCCGTTTGTTGAGGTGAGCTGGGAGGTGGCGCTCGATTTACTGGCCCGCGAACTGAATTCGGTCAAAGCGCGCTGCGGCAATGAGGCGATTTTCGGCGGCTCCTACGGCTGGGCCAGCGCCGGCCGTTTTCACCACGCGCAAAGCCAGCTGCACCGCTTCCTCAAGTGCTTCGGCGGCTATACCGCCAGCACCAACACCTACAGCAGCGCGGCGGGCGAGCGCATCCTGCCGCATATTCTCGGGCCGCTGAGCCCGCTGCACCGCCAGCACACCCACTTTTCCGAGCTGGCGCGCGAATGCCAGCTGTTTGTCGCATTCGGCGGCCTGCCGCTGCGTAATGCGCAGGTCAACGGCGGCGGCGCCAACGACCATATGCTGAAATACTGGCTGGAAAAGATGCAGGCGCAGGGGACGCGCTTTATCAATATCAGCCCGGTGCGCAATGACCTGAGCGCCGTGGAGAGCGCCGAGTGGCTTGCGGTTCGTCCGGGAACCGATACCGCGCTGCTGCTGGCGCTCTGTTATGTGCTGATTAACGAATCCCTCTACGACAGCGGTTTTATCGCCAGCCATACCGTGGGTTTCGCGCCCTATCGCGCCTACCTGATGGGGGAGAGCGATGGCGTCGCAAAAACGCCGGAGTGGGCGGCGGCGATAACCGGTATTGAGGCGCAGCGGATTGCCGCGCTGGCGCGCGAGATGGCCAGCCAGCGCACGATGGTCAATATCTCCTGGTCGATTCAGCGGGCGCGCCAGGGCGAGCAGGCCTACTGGGCGACGGTGGCGCTCACCGCGCTGCTGGGGCAAATCGGTACGCCGGGCGGCGGACTGGGGTTTGGCTACGCCTGCACCAATCTGGCGGGGGCGGCGCGTAAGGCCTTTTCCGGGCCGCGCCTTCCCGCCGGAGAGAACGCGGTAAACCAGGTGATTCCGGTGGCGCGCCTTTCCGATATGCTGCTGCATCCGGGCGAGGCATACGAGTTTGACGGCCAGCATCTGCGCTATCCCGACATCCGCCTCGTCTACTGGGCCGGCGGCAACGCGTTTCACCATCATCAGGATATTAACCGCCTGTGTGAAGCCTGGCGGCGGCCGGAAACGGTGGTCGTTCATGAACAGTTCTGGACCGCGCAGGCTAAATTTTCCGATATCGTTCTGCCGGTCACTACTTCGCTGGAGCGGGAAGATATCGGCAGCGGCGGTCACGACGGCTTTATGATCGCCATGAGCGCGCAGATCCCGCCGGTGGGCGAAGCGCGCGATGATTACGCCATCTTCTGCGACCTTGCCGAGCGGCTGGGCTGCGGCGAGCGCTTTAGCGAGGGGCGCGACGCCGGGCAGTGGCTGCGGGAGATCTACGAAGCGTCGCGGCCGCGCGCGCGGGAAGAGGGGATCGCGCTGCCGTCGTTTGATGAATTCTGGCGGCAGGGGGTGCTGGAATACAGCGCGCCGGAGAAACCGCAGGTTTTCCTGGCGGATTTTCGCGCCGACCCGCAGCGCTATCCGCTCTCTACGCCTTCCGGCAAGATCGAACTTTTTTCCGAAACCATCGCCGGGTTTGGCTATTGCGAGTGTCCCGGCCACCCGTGGTGGGATGAGCAGGAGGCGGCCTGGCAGCGGCAGGAGGCGGCGCGCTGGCCGCTGCATCTGCTCTCCAGCCAGCCGCGCACCCGCCTGCACAGCCAGTACGATCACGGCAGCGTGAGCCGGGCGACGAAAATTCAGGGGCGCGAGCCGCTGTGGATGCATCCGCAGGATGCGCAGGCGCGGGATATCAGCGAAGGCAGCGTGGTCAAGGTCTATAACGCCCGGGGAGCCATTCTTGCCGGGGTGCACCTCAGCGAGCAGATTTTGCCCGGAGTGGTGCAGATGTCGACCGGCGCCTGGTACGATCCGCTGGATCCGGCTGAAAAGGGGTCTCTGGATAAGCACGGCAATCCCAACGTGTTGACCGAAGATCGCGGCAGCTCGCGGCTGGGGCAGGGCTGCAGCGCCCAAAGCTGCTGGGTGGAGATTGCGCCGTGGCGGGACGCGCTGCCGCCGGTGACCGCTTTCGACCCGCCGAGGTTTATTGGCGCTTAGGCGCAGAGAATCGCCAGGCGGCGGCTGGCGCCTTGCCCGGCTTACAGGATCATCGCCGTTTGCGGGTCGGGTAGATACTGTGAACGCCTGCAACCATTTTTAGTTGCCGATACTTTCTCCGGCTC
>NZ_JAWXQV010000103.1:0-44392 GCF_033843325.1 Klebsiella sp. JN_Kp126
CAAGGCGCGTTAAGCGCCGCCCCCGGGAGCAGAGCGCAGAGTGGCTGAATTTCCCAAAGGCGCTGCTGCGCCTTATCCGCACTACACCCGCCACTCGCTCCTTTCTTCACCGTTCACCAGCAGCCTGCGTTTTTCCCCCGCCGGCAACGACACCTTCAGCGCTTTCCACGCCGGACGATAATCGCCGCGCGCGTTCACCTTCAGGTTGATGCTGGCGCTATCGCAAACCATTTCCCATTCTACCCACAGCGCATGGCCATTCTGGTAGCCCCAGCTTTCGCCATCATCTTCAAACAGCAGGCCGCGACGGGTCCCCACGCCCTTCAGCGGGAACAGCTTCAGCTCGCGGCAATCGTCTTTTTGCGCATCGACGTGGCGGAAACGCTCGCTCAGCGGCAGGCCTGCTCCGGCGCGAACCAGCAGCGGCAGTTTTTCCAGCGGCGCATCAAGGACGATCCACTGGCCTCCCGCGAACCACTGGTGGCTATCAAAGTCGTACCAGCCGTCCTGATTGGCCGGCAGCCAGACGCGGCGCTGACGTGCGCCGGGTTCGACGACGCTGGCGACCAGCAGATCGCGACCCAGCAGGAAGTCGTCGCATTCGGCAAACGTCTGCGGATCGTGTTCGTGATCGAGGAAGGTCGGACGCAGCATCGGTTCATCGTCGGCGTGAGCCTGCCACAGCAGCGTATAGAGATACGGCAGCAGACGATAGCGCAGCTCAATGGCTGAACGGATAGCCGGCGTGACTTCCGGGTACATCCAGGCTTCGTTGACCGTCTGGTCGTCATTCCACGAGTGAATGGTAAAGCGCGGATGCATAACGCCGTTTTGTACCCAGCGTACGAACAGCTCCGGGTCCGGTTTATCGCCAGAGAAGCCGCCAACATCGTGGCCGACGTTGAACAGCCCGGAGAGGCTCATTCCCAGCCCCATGCGGGTGTTATAGCGCAGCGTATCCCAATTGGTACGGTTATCGCCGCTCCAGGTCTGGACGTAGCGCTGCATCCCGGCGCAGCCGGAGCGAGAGATCAGGTACGGTCGTTTGTGCGGCGCAAAGCGCTGCTGAGCCTCCAGCGACGCGCGCATCATCAGCAGCGGCATGACCGGGCGAATATGTTTAATGGCAATTTCCTCGCCAAACCCGTAACAGCGGGCTTCGCCGTCCCAGACTTCATACTCGTTATTATCGTTCCACGTGGAGTCGATACCCATCTCCAGCAGCTGGGTTGTCACGCCTTCCTGCCACCAGGCGACGGTCTGCGGATTGGTAAAGTCAAGGTGCGACCCTTCGTCATCCCAGAAGCTGGAGCGCTCGGGAGCATCCGCCTGTGAATCGCGGATAAAAAGCCCGCGCTCCGCGACCTCGTTATAGCGCGGATGGTCCTGCAGCAGGCAGGGCTTAATATTGGCGGCGAGCTTCAGTCCGGCATCGTGGAAGGCCTGGCTCATCACCTTCGGCTGCGGCACCTTGTCGTTGTTCCAGTTAAAGACGTAGCGCTTGCCGTCAATCGAGGTATAGCCGGAAGAGAGCTGGAACGAATCGCACGGAATGGCGTGTTCATCACACAGGCGGATGAAGTTCATCAGCTGGTTTTGCGCATCCGGCGCGTCGGTGTAGTGCATCGTCGAACCGCTGTAGCCAAGACTCCATTTCGGTCCGAACAGCGTTTTGCCGGTCAGGCGTACGAATGCTTTGGTGATATCCAGTACCCGTTTGCCGGAGAAAAGATAGTAATCGATGTCGCCGGCTTCCGCCTGCCAGCGGCGATAGGCGGTATGGTAATTATCGATTTCGTTGCCGAGATCCAGCCAGCAGCTGCTCAGGTTGTCGTAAAACAGACCGTAGCTGACATCGCTACGCTGCGCGATGGTAAACGGAATATGTTTGTACAGCGGGTCGGTGCTCGCCGCGTTATAGCCCATGGCGTCGAGGTTACGCATCTCATAGCGCTTCCCGTTTCGCTGCAGATCGCCGGCTTTTTCGCCCAGACCGTAGAAGCGTTCGTCTTTGCGTCGGCTCAGGTAGTGGGCAACGCCGTCGCCGTGCGCATTCGCCAGGTAGGCGCTGGTGGGGCGGTCGTTAACCAGCGGCTGCCACTCGCCGGCCTCATCGCGATAGCTCCATTCCAGCCACAGCGGCTGGTGGACGGTGACGCGCAGCTGGTCGGTGGCGATGCTCAGGGTATCGCTATGCTCCGTGAGCTGCCAGGCGGGGAGGCTAAAGCCGCTCAAATCTTCGCGCGGGCGCCCTTCCCAAGGCACGTCCTGCTGGGGAGCGATACTCCAGGTGCGATCCAGCGCCAGCTGGCCGTGCCGCTTTAGCAGCACGCGGAACATATTCTCTTCCAGCACGTACAGACACAGGGTGTGCTGGCCGTCTACGATCAGCTCAACGTGGTGGTCCAGCCGTTGGTGCAAAGTCCAGTTTTTCGAAGTCTTCATTTTTTACATCCACTCTCAGGCGCGTTTTGCGCGACGTTCAGCAATAAATGCCACCAGGAATACCGCGCCAATCAGGTCAAAGAACCCCATGGCGATAAATAGCGGGTTGAAGCCGATTTTGTCGGCGGTGACGCCAATCAACAGCGAGAACAGAAAGCTGGCGATCCAGGCGGCGGAGCCGCGCATCCCGTTCACGGTCGCCATCTGTCCTTTATCGAACGACTCCACCACCAGCGCGCTGAGCATGCAGGAGATGATCTGGTGGCCGAAGCCGCCTATCGAAATCAGCACGATGGTGATATATGGATCGCGGGTGATCGCCACGGTGGCGAGCGAAATCATCAGGAAGGCGCCGGTGACGGAGCTGGCGACCACCGAGTTCACTCGCGAACAGCCGAACCAGCGGGTATACAGTTTGGTCAGATAGCCGCTGGCGACGCTGCCGAGGTCGGCCGCCAGAAACGGCAGCCAGGCAAACATGGCGATTTGTTTTAAATCCATGCCGTGCTCTTTCGCCAGGTAGAGCGGTACCCAGAAGCTCAGCACCGCCCAGGCGGGCTCAGCCATAAAGGCCGGAATGGCGATACCGTAGAAGCGCTTGTTTTTCGATACGGTTTTTAGCGCGGTAAAGAAGGGTAGTTTGACCGGTGGCGCTTCATTGTCCTGCTGGATCAGCGCCAGCTCAGCTTTACCGAGGTTAGGGTGTTTTTCCGGGTTATGATAGAACGCCCACCACAGCACGACCCACAGCAGCGCCAGCGCGCCGGTGAACATGAATGCCCCCTGCCAGCCGAACGAAGCGTGTGCGAAGTAGATAATCGGCGGCGCCAGCATGGCGCCCACGGAGAAGCCGACGCCCGCCCAGCCTGCCGCGATCGGCCGCTCGGATTTTGGAAACCACTCACCCAGCGTTTTGGCGTTGGCTGGCGTCGCCGCCGCCTCAGCGCCGCCCATGAAAAAGCGCAGAATCGCCAGGTGCAGCCAGCTCCCCGCCCCGGCATGGGCGATGCAGGCGATGGCCCACAGGGTGGCGCAGATCATAAAGCCGAGCTTGAGGCCAATAACGTCGATAAGCCAGCCGCAGAGCGGCTGGAAAATGGTGTACGCCAGCTGAAAAGCGCCGACTATCCATGAGTACTGTTCAGTGGTAATACCCAGGGAGGTTTTTAGTTCCGGGGCGATAATCCCCAACGAATTACGCGTGATGTAGTTAACGGTGACGCCGAGTAAAAACAGCACCAGCATCCACCAGCGCAGGTTCTTCACTATGCGGCGCGATTTACTGACCGCCATATCATTATTGAGGCCTTGGCTCATAGAACTCTCCACGAGACATGTAGTAGGGAAAATTGACCAACCCGCTTGCTGAGTTGTCGCTAAAATTTTCTATTTCGTTGTTTGTTAAGGTTGATGTCTCGACACTATTGGTTGACTAATCTCAAAGGTGTTGGACCAATTCAGGCTAAGGGAGAATGCGAGCGGGCAATAGCGACAATTCTGCAAATATTTTCATGGGACGATCCAGATCGCAGTATGACATCGCCAAATCGCTTAAAAATATTCACATTCTCAATATGAAAATTTTTTCATGAGAAAAGTAGAGCGCGATCACAAAATGGATAAAAAGCTGAAAGTGAGCGAAATCGCGGCGCGTACCGGGCTGTCGGTGAGCACGGTATCGCGGGTGCTGGCGGGAAAAGCAAATACCAGCGCCAGGGCTCGCCAGAGGGTACTGGAGTGCGCCCGCGAGCTGGGCGTGATGGAGGGTATCGCCGCCGGGCGAATGCTGCTCAATAATCTGGTGGTCTTTGCCCCTCAGCGCGCTTTCGATGAACGCACGGATATTTACTACTATCGGGTGATTCAAAGCATCAATAGCGCCCTTATGCCGCATGAGGTACACCTGCGCTATTGCGCGCTGGAAGAGAACGACAGCGATGCCAATTTGTTTTTGCAGCGCATGCATGAAGCATCGACCCAGGCCGCGATTTTACTGGGTATCGACGATCCGCATATTCACGATCTGGCGGCCGATCTGGCGAAGCCCTGCGTGATGATTAACTGCCACGACGCGGGAATGCGTTTACCCTCCGTCGCGCCGGATCATCGGCTGATCGGCCAGTTCGCCGCCCGGTATCTGTTTGAGATGGGGCATCAGGCGATCATGAACGTGATGTGCCTGCGCCGCTATACCATGGAGCTGCGTCTGCTGGGCATTAAGCAGGCGTGGCGGGCGCGGAATCTCCGTTTCGTTGACGGCAGGGATTTACTCGCTGTGGCCAACTTCAGCGCCAGGGATACGGAGGAAAAAGTCGGGGAGTGGCTGGATCAGCGCGGCGATGGCCCGCTGCCGACGGCATTTCTGGTGGGCGGTGATTTTATGGCGGCAGGCACGATCGCCGCTTTACAAAAACGTGGTTTGCGCGTCCCGCAGGATGTTTCCGTCATGAGCATCGACGGCTTTAACCTGGCGGCGATTCAGGATGTACCGCTAACTGCCGTCCACGTCCCACGCGATGAATTAGGGGCCGAAGCGGTACATTTATTACAGCAGAGACTGATCCGTCCCGATGCGCCGCACGGCGCGTTACTCCTGCATGGGACGCTGGCAGTACGCGATTCGGTACGGCGGATACGCGCCGGTAACCGCCGTACCGCCGTTGAAGCGAAGGGGCTATATGATGATTAATTCGCCATCCCCAACGCGCGCTTACCGTGGATATTTAAGTCATCCAGCGTAAAGCGGCCTTCCCAGTCGCTTTCATAATCCTCGCGGGGGAAATCTCCCGGCGAAGCGCCGCGCGCCAGCGCCGCTTTGACCTTCTGCGCGTAGGCGAGGTTTTTCTCGCACATTGGCGCGGCGGGAATATACATCACGTTGCCCCAGCCCTGCTGATTTTCCACCGGCGCGACCGAGTGGATCACGTCGCAGTGCCACCATACCGAATCGCCCGCATTCAGCGCCGGAATAGAGCTTAAGGCTTTGATCAGCAGCGGGTGCCATTTTTCCGAAATCGGCAGCACCTTGCCCGGCGCGACGCCGCACAGCTCATCTTCCGGGACATCATCGAGCAGCGGACGCAGCAGCACGTAAGCCATCGCTTCCGGGATCGGCACCACGTGCAGTAGGCCCTGATCGGGGATCATATCGGAGAGCGCGGTCCACCCCTGGAAGGTGCGGAACACCGAGCATTTGGTGGTGTTGTCGACCGTATACTCTTCGACTTCGGTGCGGTGCGCCGCGTCCCACGGGTCGTAAGCATCAATGTTGCCGTTAAACACGTCGGCAAACACTTTCTGATAGGCCGGCAGCAGCCAGCGCTCCAGGGCGCCGGAATCGGTATGCGCCCCCAGACCTTTCGAGGTAGTCCCCGGCGGGCGGCGGCGAATGCGGTCCGGGTAGATGACGCTGACATCCGGGTCGAACCATTGCTTGCCGTCGCGGTTAAACGTCCACAGACGGTTGAGGAACGACTGCACGGCAGCCATTTCATCGCTCTGTCGCGCCTGCATCTGCGCCTGGGACCAGTAAATTGGATAGATTTCCGGCCGTGATGCCTCCAGCGAGCCGAAAAAGGTATCGCCCGGGCCTCTGTAGACGTCATCAAAATGGTTGCGGTCGAGATAGTCGAGCATTGAGTTATCCCACGCCAGCGCCCGTTCACGAGAAAAATGGCCCTTGATGACCGCGCAGCCGCGACGCTTGATGAGCTCGCGCTGGGCCTCCGTGACCTGGCCACGCGCAATCGCCTCGAACGGGATTAGCGGCCAGACGTCCTGGCCGCTGGCTTTAAGGGCGTCAATTTCTTCCAGACGCGCGGCGATACGCGCGGTCAGCCGATCGAACACCGCCTGTACGTCGCCGATTTGCGCCCGCAGCTCCTGCTTGATCTGGCGGATAGCCGCTTTAGGGTCGGCAGGTAAAGTTTCACTGGTATGGGTAACAGCCATGATGACCTCTCATCTTTCATTCGAAAGTGTTAAATCTTACATATGATAATTTAAGTTAAAATTAAGTTAATGCAAGTTTAAAATTATGCAGAGGTGCACAAAACGGGAAGCCGGGGCGGTCAACCCCGGCGCGGCGTTACTGATTGAAGGGGGCGGCGTGGTCGAGGACGGCCTGAATGACGTTCAGCGCGCCGTCGTGGTTGTTATCATCGGTGGCAAAACGCGACACCGCCTTGATGCTTTCGGCGGCGTTGGCCATCGCGAAAGAGTATTTCACCAGCTTGAGCATTTCCGTATCGTTAGCGCTGTCGCCAATGGCTACGCAGGCCTGCGGCGAGATGTTCCAGCGCTTCAGCAGGCGGCTGATGCCGTTAGCTTTATGCAGGCCGGGGATAATCAAATCGACGAAGCCGAAGCCGCTGGTGACCGGCTTCATGATGCCGTCCAGCGAGACGTGCAGTTTGTCGATAAGCTGCGGGATTTCGCTATCCGGCAGGTTCAGGGAAAACTTAAACAGCGTGTCGTCGATGTCATGATAGCTGCTAATGCGCTGCAGGCGATGGTAGTGCTTTGACATCAGGGTGACGAACGCCTCGGGCGCGCGCTCGCTGACGTAAGCGCTCTCGAGGCCGCAGGCGACGAAGTTGAGCTGCGGGTCTTTCAGCAGTTCGCCAATGACGACCTGGGATTCATGACGGGTGAGTTCGCCGTGGAACAGCTGTTGACCGTGTTCGTAAACCAGCGCGCCGTTCTCGGCAACAAAGGAGATTTGGTCACGGATTTCCGGGAAAAAAGAGATCAGCTGGTAGTACTGGTTGCCGCTGGCGACCACGAACTCAATACCCTGCTGCTGGAGTTGCGCGAACTGCGCAAGAAAACGCGAGCGGTCATACTGCTTGGCGTCATTGAGAAAAGTTCCGTCCATATCGGTGACGATAACTTTAACGGTCATAACACATGCTCCTGGCTTAACTTCGACCAGTAACATTCTAATTACAATGTGATGGGGAGCACAAATTTATTTCGAATGAAAGTTTGCGTTCACCTCTGTGCAGCATAAAATCCCGGATTGCGGCGTAAACGCCTTACCCGGGCTACCGGCCCGCAAACGGCTTCGAACCTGTAGCCCGGCTAAGCGTAGCGCAAGCCGGGGGATGTGACTTACAGCGTATGCTCGGTACGGGCGATAATATCGTCCTGTGCATCCGGCGACAGGGCGGTAAAGAACGCCGAGTAACCGGCCACCCGGACCACTAAATCACGATACTGGTCTGGGTGTTTCTTCGCTTCCAGCAGCGTCTCGCGCGACACGATGTTGTACTGAATATGCCAGCCTTTATGCACCTCGAAGAAAGTGCGCAGCAGCACCATCAGTTTTTGCTTATCGGATTCGTTCTCCAGCGTGGCCGGGTTCAGCTTCTGGTTAAGCAGTACGCCGCCGAGGATTGAGCTGGTCGGCAGTTTGCCCACCGAGCTGATTACCGCGGTCGGCCCGAGATGGTCGGTACCGGAGGCCGGGCTGGCCCCTTCCGCCAGCGGCGAGTGCGCTTTACGGCCATCCGGCGTCGCCATGGTCTGCGCGCCAAACGGCACGTTGGCGGAGATGGACGAGGTGCCGGCGTAGTAGTTGCCGCCGATCGGGCCGCGGCCGTAGCGCGGGTTATGATACAGCTTCAGCTCGTCGATATAGGTCTGGTAGGCGCGAGCCAGCAGCATATCCACGCTGTCTTCATCGTTACCGTATTTCGGCGCGCCGTTGATTAAGCGCTGGCGCAGCTGCTCGTGGGTCAGGCCTTCGAAGTCTTCAGCCAGCGCCTTTGCCAGCTCCTGCTGACCAATAACGCCCTGATCGAACACCAGCTTCTTCACCGCCGCCAGGCTGTTGCCGAGGTTAGCGATGCCGACCTGCAGACCGGAAACCCAGTCATACTTCGCGCCGCCCTGCTTGATGCTCTTCGCGCGCTCGATGCAGTCATCGACCAGCGCCGAGCAGAGAATATCGTGCACGTTCTCTTCCAGCATGGTGTCGACCACGTACTCAATCTCGATAGATTTGCGCGTGTAGTAGCGGATCTGCGTATCCCAGTCGGCCAGAACCTGTTCAAAGTTGTCGAAGTTACCTTTTGACAGCGCATGTTCCTGCGGCAGGAAAACCTGGCCGCTGGTGGCGTCGCGGCCGCCTTCCAGGGTTGCCAGCATGACGCGGGCGAAGTTGATAAAGCTCATCCCGGTGCAGCGATAGCCCCATTTACCGCCGACGGCGGTTTCGATGCAGCCGATAGCGGCATAGTCGTACGCGTCCTGCGGCTCAATCCCCAGCTTGATAAATTCCGGGATGACGATTTCATCGTTGTTGAACGCCGGCATACCGAAGCCGCAGCGGATCACCTGCACGCAGGCGTCGAGGAAGTCGTTGCTCATGCCCGCGTGATAGCGCACGCTGAGGTTAGGCTGAGTCGAACGCAGCCGACCGCAGGATTCCAGGATGGCGTAGGAGAGCGGGTTCACCGCGTCCTGCGCGTTGCCGTCAACCAGATTCTGGCCGCCGATGGTGACGTTCTGGTACAGCGGGCTACCGGCGGAAGCCTTAGAGTGCGAGCCGGAGCGAATTTTGTTCACTTCCAGCAGCTTCAGCCAGCAGCAGTGCAGCAGCTCGATGGCGTGTTCGCGATTCAATGATTGCGCCAGCTCAACGTCGCGGCGATAGTAAGGGTAGAGATACTGGTCCATACGGCCGAAAGAGACCGAGTGACCGTTGGATTCGATCTGCAGAATCAGCTGGATGAAATAGCACAGCTGCAGCGCCTGCCAGAAGGTTTTCGGCGGCTCGTGGGCGATAATATCGCAGTTTTCGGCTATCGCCAGCAGCTCGTCGCGGCGGGATTCGCGGCTCTCCGTCGCGGCCATATTGCGCGCCAGCCCGGCATAGCGCTTACAGTGGTCGCTGACCGCTTCCAGCACGATATCAATGGCTTTAAGGAACTGCTCGCCGTGCAGATCTTCCAGCACTGTCAGGTTAATGCGCGAACGGCGCTCGGCGACTTTCGCCCGCATGCCGTCGAGGCCTTTTTCCAGCAGCAGCGGATAGTTAACCGCAAGGTGAGCGTCGCCGGAGGTCATATTGCCTTCGGCTTTGATAATGCCGGTCGCCAGCAGCGCTTTTTGCTCGTCGGTAAACATGCCGTAGCAGCGATCCTGTACGGTTTGACCGCGCCACCACGGGCACACTTCGTGGAGCACGCGTTTGTTCTCTTCGCTAACGGCAAACCCGGCGCCGGGGCGATCGGCGAGGTCGTCGATCTCTTTTTCGATCCAGCTAACGGTGTATTCCGGGAAGATAGGCGCCGCGCGAACTTCGCTGGCCTGGTTGCCGACGATCAGTTCATCGTGCTTAATCCAGATCGTGCGTTCCGCCAGGTGATGAGCCAGCGCCAGCGCGCGGCGTACCGGGATCGGCTTATCCAGGTGCTGCTGATAGGCTTCGGTATAGTGCAGGGCGCGCTCGGTACAAACCGGCGGCTTAACGATATGCACCAGCGCCATTTTATGCGCCTGAATGCGCGGGCTCAGAGTGTCCAGTTTCAACGTTGTCATAAGGTTATCCTCGTAGAGTCGCCGTTAAACCTTTGCTCTGAGCATAGCGCTGCGCGAAGGCGAGCAGCTCGGGTGCAGCAAGCGGTTTATCCGGAGCGGTATAGGGCTGACTGAGTAATTGGTATTTATTCATGCCTAAGGTGTGGTAAGGCAGGAAGTGGATCTCGCCAACCTGTAAACGGTCAGCGGCAAAATCGGTAATGGCGGCAATATCGCTTTCGTTGGCGTTAAAGCCCTGGATCAGCGGCACGCGAATGATGATTTTCTTTCCGGCCTGCGCGACGCGCTGCAGGTTATCCAGCACCCGGCGGGCGCTGCCGTCCGTCCACTGCTGAAAAATCGCTTCGTTGACGTGCTTGAGGTCGGCGAGAAACAGGTCGATAAACGGCAAAGCGGGTTCGACGTATTTCCACGGCACGTGCAGGCAGGTTTCGACCGCGGTGTGGATCCCCGCGTTGTGGCTGGCCTCAAACAGCTGTCGGGCCAGTTCGGGATTCATAAACGGCTCGCCGCCGGAAAGCGTGACGCCGCCGCCGCTGCGGTCGTAAAACGGTTTGTCGCGCAGCACCGTAGCCATAATTTCTTCGACGCTTTTCTCTTCGCCGCACACGGTTAATGCCGTGCTCGGGCAGCAGTCGCGCAATTTGCCGATATGCGCATCGGTGAGCTTTTCGCGGTGGATAATCAGACCGTCCAGCTTGCGGGTAATCACCTCCGGCGCAGCCTGCTGGCAGAGGTCGCAGCCGTCCAGGCAAAGGCGGGCGTCATACAGCAAATCCGCCGTGCGGGCGCGGCTTTCCGGATTCTGGCACCAGCGGCAGCCCAGCGAACACCCTTTGAGGAAGACAACAGTGCGGATCCCCGGGCCGTCATGGGTTGAATAACGCTGAATGTTGAAGATCATGATTCACCCTCTTATTTGCATATGAAGATTAAATTACTTTCGAATGAAAGTTGTATTGATATAAATCAACAAGCAGAAAGAGGAAGGAGAATGAAGGTTAAAATGCCGCTGCGGGTCACAAAACATCCGGCGACAGCGCCGCCGGAAAAGGGTCAGGGCGTACCGCACACCTCGCAGTGAGGGTTACGCGGCAGCCTCATTTCGCGGAACTGGCAGCGCATAGCGTCGTACATGACGATTTTTCCCGTTGCCGGGCTGCCGTAGCGGGCCAGCAGCTTAATCGCTTCCATCGCCTGCAGCGAACCGATGGTGCCGACCAGCGGCGCCATGACGCCGGCTTCGACGCAGGTGAGGGCGTTTTCGCCAAACAGGCGGCTCAGGCAGCGGTAGCAGGGTTCATCTTCCTGATACGTAAAGACGCTGATTTGCCCTTCCATGCGAATCGCCGCGCCGGAGACCAGCGGCGTTTTATGGCGGAAACATCCGGCGTTGAGCTGGTTACGGATCGCGACGTTGTCGGTACAGTCGAGCACCAGATCGTGGGCGGCGATTTGCGCCGCCAGCGCCTCGTCTTCCAGCCGCGCGTTGAGCGCCGTGAGCTGAACGTGGGGATTAATCCGCGCCAGCGCGGCGCGGGCGGAGTCGACCTTCGGCTGGCCGATGGTGTCGTCGCTGTGCAGCGTCTGGCGCTGAAGGTTGGAGAGCGAGACGGTATCGAAATCGAGCAGGGTTAGCTGGCCGACGCCTGCCGCCGCCAGATACTGCGCGGCGGCGCAGCCCAGCCCGCCGAGGCCGACGACCAGCACGCGGGAGGCTTTCAACTGCTCCTGACCGTCAAAATCGAAATCGCGGAGAATAATCTGCCGGTTATAGCGCAGCATCTCCGCATCGCTCAGCTCCACGCCCATTACAGCCCTCCGAACAGATGATTAAACGGCTCGACTTCCACCCATTCGCCCGCTTCCACGTTGCCGCGCTCGCGTTCGAGAACGATAAAGCAGTTGCCGAGGCTGAATGAACTGAAGATATGCGAGCCCTGGTGACCGGTGCTGCTAACCACCAGCTCGCCGTCGGGACCGCGCTGCAGCACGCCGCGCTGAAAATCGAGGCGGCCCGGCGATTTCTTCAGGCCGGAGGCGGCGCGAACGCGCAGGCGCATCGGCTGAGCTTGCCCGACGTTGCCGGACAGCTTCGCCAGCAGCGGCTGAACCAATTGGTAGAAGGTCAGCGTTGCGGAAACCGGGTTGCCGGGCAGGCCGCAGAACCAGCTGTGGTTGAGCTTGCCGAAAGCGAAAGGTTTACCCGGCTTAATCGCCAGCTTCCAGAAGCCGATTTCCCCCAGCTCTTCGAGGATCGCTTTGGTGTAGTCCGCCTCGCCGACGGAAACGCCGCCGGAGCTAATCACCACGTCGGCCTGCTGGTCAGCCTGAATAAAGGCTTCGCGCAGTTTAGCCGGGTCGTCGGGAATAATGCCGAGGTTAATAACCTCGCAGCCCAGCTCCTGCAGCATCAGGTGCACCGCCAGGCGGTTGGTATCGTAAATTTGCCCGTCGGCCAGCGGCTGGCCCGGTAGCTGGAGCTCATCGCCGGTGGAGAAGACCGCCACCCGCACTTTACGCACCACCTCAACCTCGGCAATCCCCAGCGAGGCGATGACCGGCAGCTCGGCGGCGGTCAGGCGGGTACCTGCGGGGAAGACGACCGCGCCGTGGGCGATGTCTTCGCCAAGACGACGAATATTCTGCCCGTTTTTCACCGGGGCGAGGAAGCGGATACCCTCATCGGTTTGTTCGGCCTGCTCCTGCATCACCACCGCGTCGCAGCCTTCCGGCACCGGCGCGCCGGTCATAATGCGGATACAGGTGCCCGCGGGCCAGACGCCGTCAAAGGGTTGACCGGCGAAGGCCTTGCCGGCCACCGGCAGCGCTGCGCCGTCGGTGAGATCCGCCAGGCGCACGGCGTAGCCGTCCATCGCCGAGTTATCAAAACCGGGAACGTTAAGCGGCGAAACGAGGTCATGGGCGGTCACGCGCGAAAAGGCCTGCAACAGCGGTACGGTATCCGTCGCATTCAGCGGCGTAATACGAGTGAGCATCTGGGTCAGGGCTGTGTCGAGCGGCATCAGTCCGGCGGTAAAATCCATGGGTTTCTCCTGCGGGCAAACATCGAAAACGCCTATTATGGCAGAAAAGAGAGGCGGGCTATATCCCACCTGGCGACAAGCTTTACATCACCGTCCGCTCTTTCTATATTCAAAAATTGTATAGGACAGTCAGCACGATAATGATATTTATACACTTTATCGTTAAGGAATGGCGCAATGGGTAAGGCGGTTATAGCAATTCACGGCGGGGCCGGGGCGATTAGCCGCGCGCAGATGACGCCGGCGCGCGAGCGGGAGTACGTGGCGGCGCTGTCGGCGATTGTCGATAGTGGACAAAAAATGCTGGCTGCCGGGGCCAGCGCGCTGGATACGGTAACCGAAGCGGTCCGGCTGCTGGAGGAGTGCCCGTTATTTAACGCCGGTATTGGCTCGGTATTTACCCGCGATAGCCGCCATGAGCTCGATGCCTGCGTGATGGATGGTTACAGCTTACAGGCGGGGGCCGTGGCCGGGGTTCAGCATTTACGCAATCCGGTGCTGGCGGCGCGGCTGGTGCTGGAGCAAAGCCCGCACGTGCTGTTGATTGGCGAGGGGGCGGAAGCGTTTGCCGCTTCCCGCGGTATGGCGCGGGTCGATAACAGCCTGTTTTCGACTTCCGAGCGTTTGCTGCAGCTGCGTCAGGCGCAGGAGGGGGACGATATCGTGCTCGATCACCACGCCGCGCCGCTGGATGAACGGCACAAAATGGGCACCGTCGGTGCGGTCGCGATGGATCTGGCGGGCAACCTCGCGGCGGCGACCTCCACCGGCGGCATGACCAATAAGCTACCGGGACGCGTCGGCGACAGCCCGCTGCCGGGTGCGGGCTGCTATGCCAATAACGCCAGCGTCGCCGTTTCCTGTACCGGTACCGGCGAAGTGTTTATACGTACGCTCGCGGCCTACGATATTTCGGCGCTGATGGAGTATAGCCAGCTCAGCCTGCAGGAGGCCTGCGAAAGGGTGGTGATGGAGAAACTTCCGGCGCTGGGCGGCAGCGGCGGCCTGATCGCCATCGACAGAGAAGGCAACGTGGCGCTGCCGTTTAATAGCGAAGGCATGTACCGGGCCTGGTGTTATGCGGGCGATACGCCCACGATTGGTATTTATCGCGAATAAGAGGAAAGGGCGTTGCCGCATAGTCAAGAAATCGATGCCGATGATGTTCTGCAGGTGCGCGGCCTGAACGTCGTGTTCAATCAGCAGCAGCAGGCTTTTTCCGCCGTCCGCGACCTGTCGTTTACCCTGCGGCGCGGCGAGACGCTGGCGATTGTCGGCGAGTCCGGCTCCGGGAAGTCGGTGACGTCCCTGGCGCTGATGCGCCTGCTCGACCAGGCGGTCAGCGAAGTGCGCAGCGATGCGCTGCTGCTGCGTCGTCGCAGCCGGCAGGTGATTGAGCTGAGCGAACAGTCTGAAACCGAGATGCGCGGCGTGCGCGGCGCGGATATGGCGATGATCTTCCAGGAGCCGATGACGTCGCTGAATCCGGTCTTCACCATCGGTGAACAGATTGCCGAATCTATCCGCTTACACCAGGGGCTGAAGCATGATGAGGCCCTGCGCGAAGCGAAGAAAATGCTCGATCAGGTGCGCATTCCGGAAGCGGAAGCCATGCTCTCGCGCTATCCGCATCAGCTTTCCGGCGGGATGCGTCAGCGGGTGATGATCGCCATGGCGCTCTCCTGCCGACCGGCTGTGCTGATTGCCGATGAACCGACCACCGCGCTGGATGTGACTATCCAGGCGCAGATTTTACAGCTGATCGCCGTCCTGCAAAAAGAGATGGCGATGGGCGTTATCTTTATTACCCACGATATGGGCGTGGTCGCCGATATCGCCGACCGCGTGCTGGTGATGTATCGCGGCGAAGCGGTGGAAACCGGCAGCGTGGAGGAGATTTTCCGCGCCCCGAAGCACCCGTATACTCAGGCGCTGCTGGCCGCGGTGCCGCGGCTGGGGGCAATGCGCGGCACTTCACTGCCGCGCCGCTTCCCGCTGTTAAACCAGAGCCCGTCGCCGGAGGGGCAGAACACCGTTGTGCCCGGGGAACCGATCCTGAAAGTTCGCGATCTGGTGGCGCGCTTCCCGCTGCGTAGCGGCATTCTCAACCGCATTACCCGCGAGGTGCATGCGGTCGAAAAGGTCAGCTTTGATTTATGGCCCGGCGAAACCCTGAGCCTGGTGGGGGAGTCCGGCTGCGGTAAATCAACGACCGGCCGGGCGCTGCTGCGGCTGGTGGAAACTCAGGGCGGTAGCATCACCTTCAACGGCCAGCGGATTGATACGCTGACGGGCAGTAAGCTTCAGGCGCTGCGCCGCGATATCCAGTTTATCTTTCAGGACCCCTACGCTTCCCTCGACCCACGGCAAACGGTGGGCTATTCGATTATGGAACCGCTGCGCGTGCATCGGCTGCTGGAGGGCGATGCCGCTCGTGAGCGGGTCAGTTGGCTGCTGGAACGCGTCGGGCTGGAGCCGGAGCATGCGTGGCGCTATCCGCACGAGTTTTCCGGCGGCCAGCGGCAGCGCATCTGTATTGCCCGCGCGCTGGCGCTCAATCCGAAAGTGGTGATTGCCGATGAGTCGGTATCGGCGCTTGATGTGTCGATTCGTGCGCAAATTATCAATCTGATGCTCGATCTACAGCGTGAGATGGGTATCGCATTTCTGTTTATCTCCCATGACATGGCGGTGGTTGAGCGCATCAGCCACCGCGTGGCGGTGATGTATCGCGGGCGCATTGTCGAGATCGGCCCGCGCCGCGCCGTGTTTGAAAACCCGCAGCACCCCTATACCCGTAAACTGATGGCCGCCGTTCCGGTGGCCGATCCTGCGCATCGTCGTCCGCAGCGCGTGCTGCTCTCAGACGAGCTGCCGGGCAACATCTTCAAGCGGGGCGAAGAGGGGATCAGTACGCCGTTACAGCAGGTGGGACCGGGGCACTTTGTCGCCAGAGAGCCCGCCGCCGACGTGCTGGCGCGCTAACAACGACACCAATAATGCAGCATTTCAGGAGAACAACATGACTCAACGCGTTTCAGGCAAATGGCTGTTGGCGCTGGGCGTCGCTTCGGCGCTGACAGCGGCTCCGGCCTTTGCCGCAAAAGATGTGGTGGTGGCGGTCGGCTCTAACTTTACGACCCTCGACCCGTATGATGCTAACGACACGCTGTCGCAGGCCGTCGCGAAGTCGTTCTATCAGGGGCTGTTCGGCCTTGATAAAGAGATGAAATTGCAAAACGTGCTGGCGGAAAGCTATACCGTTTCCCCGGACGGCCTGGTGTATACCATTAAGCTGCATCCGGGGGTGAAGTTCCAGGACGGAACCGAGTTTAATGCCGAAGCGGTTAAGGCCAACCTCGATCGCGCCAGCAATCCGGAAAATCATCTCAAGCGCTATAACCTGTATAAAAATATCGCCAGCACCGAGGCGGTTGACCCGACAACGGTGAAAATCACCCTCAAACAACCTTTCTCTGCGTTTATCAATATCCTGGCCCACCCGGCGACGGCGATGATTTCTCCGGCGGCGCTGAAGAAATATGGTAAAGAGATTGGTTTCCATCCGGTTGGCACCGGCCCGTACCAGCTCGACACCTGGAATCAGACCGACTTCGTTAAAGTGAAGAAGTTCGCCGGTTACTGGCAGCCGGGGCTGCCGAAGCTGGACTCCATCACCTGGCGTCCGGTCGTGGATAACAATACCCGCGCGGCGATGCTGCAGACCGGCGAAGCGCAGTTTGCGTTTCCGATCCCTTACGAGCAGGCGCCGCTGCTGGCGAAAAACAGCAAGCTGGAGCTGGTGGCCAGCCCGTCGATCATGCAGCGCTATATCAGCATGAACGTGACGCAGAAGCCGTTTGATAACCCGAAAGTGCGCGAGGCGATTAACTACGCCATTAACCGTCAGGCGCTGGTAAAAGTCGCCTTTGCGGGCTATGCCACCCCGGCGACCGGCGTGGTGCCGCCGTCAATTGCCTACGCTGAAAGCTACAGCGCCTGGCCGTACGATCCGGCGAAGGCCCGCGAGCTGCTGAAAGAGGCGGGCTATCCGAATGGATTTAGCACCACGCTGTGGTCGTCGCACAACCACAGTACGGCGCAGAAAGTGCTGCAGTTTACCCAGCAGCAGCTAGCGCAGGTGGGTATTAAGGCGCAGCTGACGGCGATGGATGCGGGCCAGCGCGCGGCGGAAGTGGAAGGTAAAGGGCAGAAAGAGAGCGGCGTACGCATGTTCTATACCGGCTGGTCGGCGTCGACCGGAGAAGCGGACTGGGCGCTGTCGCCGCTGTTCGCGTCGCAAAACTGGCCGCCGACCCTGTTCAATACGGCTTTCTATAGCAATCCCCAGGTGGATAAAGACCTCAACGACGCGCTGAAAACCACCGATGCGCAGGAAAAAACGCGGCTGTATAAAGACGCGCAGGATACTATCTGGAAAGAGTCGCCGTGGGTGCCGCTGGTGGTAGAGAAACTGGTCTCGGCGCACAGTAAAAATCTGACCGGATTCTATATCCAGCCGGATACCGGATTTAGCTTTGAACAGGCGGATCTTAAGTAGATAGCTGCGGGTCCCCGGGCGCAGGCTGCGGGGACTTCGCGCAAGGAGAAGCATGCTCAATTATGTGATTAAACGCCTGCTGGGGCTGATCCCCACGCTGCTGATTGTGGCGGTGCTGGTGTTTCTGTTCGTGCATATGCTGCCTGGGGACCCGGCGCGGCTGATTGCCGGACCGGAAGCCGATGCTCAGGTGGTGGGAATGGTGCGCCAGCAGCTGGGGCTCGATCGGCCGCTGCACGTGCAGTTCTGGCACTATATCAGCAATATTGTGCAGGGGGATTTCGGTACCTCGATGGCCTCGCGTCGCCCGGTAAGCAGCGAAATCGCCAGCCGTTTCATGCCCACGTTCTGGTTAACGCTCGCCAGCATGAGCTGGGCGGTGATCTTCGGTATGGCGGCGGGGATCGTGGCGGCAGTCTGGCGCAACCGCTGGCCGGATCGCCTGGGAATGGCGCTGGCGGTAACCGGCATCTCGTTCCCGGCGTTCGCGCTCGGCATGCTGCTGATGCAGGTCTTTTCCGTTGAGCTGGGCTGGCTGCCGACGGTGGGCGCCGACAGCTGGCGCCACTATATTCTGCCTTCGCTGACCCTGGGCGCGGCGGTAGCGGCGGTGATGGCGCGCTTTACCCGCGCCTCGTTCGTCGATGTCCTGCATGAAGATTATATGCGTACCGCGCGGGCGAAAGGCGTCAGCGAAACGCTGGTGGTGCTCAAGCACGGCCTGCGTAACGCGATGATCCCGGTGGTGACCATGATGGGGCTGCAGTTCGGCTTTTTGCTCGGCGGTTCAATCGTGGTGGAGAAGGTCTTTAACTGGCCAGGCCTCGGGCGTCTGCTGGTGGACTCGGTGGAGATGCGCGACTATCCGGTGATTCAGGCGGAAGTTCTCCTGTTTTCGCTGGAGTTTATTCTTATTAATTTAGTGGTGGACGTGCTGTATGCCGCCATTAATCCGGCTATCAGGTACAAGTAAGGTGCGATTGCTCAACTGGAGAAGACAAGCGGCTATCAACGCGATGCCGGGGATTAAACCCGGGCAGATACGTACCCCGTGGCACGAGTTCTGGCGGCGGTTTCGCGGTCAGCCGGTGGCGATGGGGGCGGGGGTATTTGTTCTGCTGCTGATTGCGGTGGCGATTGTGGCGCCGTGGATTGCGCCGTTCGACGCGGAAAACTATTTTGATTACGACCGGCTCAACGACGGCCCGTCAATGATGCACTGGTTCGGCGTTGATTCGCTGGGGCGGGATATCTTTAGTCGGGTGCTGGTCGGTGCGCAGATCTCGCTGGCCGCCGGGGTACTGGCGGTATTCATCGGCGCGGCCATCGGCACCGTACTTGGGCTACTGGCCGGGTATTACGAAGGCTGGTGGGATCGCATCATTATGCGTATCTGCGACGTGCTGTTCGCTTTCCCGGGGATTTTGCTGGCAATTGCGGTCGTGGCGGTAATGGGGAGCGGGATGTCGAACGTCATCATCGCGGTGGCGATCTTTTCGATCCCGGCTTTTGCGCGTCTGGTGCGCGGCAATACCCTGGTGCTTAAGCAGCAGACCTTTATTGAGTCGGCGCGCAGCATCGGCGCCAGCGATGCTACCATCCTGTTTAATCATATATTACCCGGAACGGTATCATCGATTGTGGTCTACTTTACGATGCGTATCGGGGTGTCGATTATCTCCGCTGCCAGCCTGTCATTTCTGGGGCTTGGCGCGCAGCCGCCGACGCCGGAGTGGGGGGCGATGCTCAACGAGGCGCGGGCGGATATGGTGATGGCGCCGCACGTGGCGCTGTTCCCGGCAATCGCGATTTTTCTGACGGTGCTGGCGTTTAACCTGCTGGGTGACGGCCTGCGCGATGCGCTGGATCCGAGGATAAAAGGGTAGGCGTTCGAGGATTGCGCAGCCCGGACAGGTGTCCGGGAAAGCACACCGCACGTTAATCCTGTGCGCTTTTGTCGCCCGGATAAGGCGCGCGAGCGCCTTCATCCGGGATAGGTTAAGCGGGCGGAATTAAACCCGGCTGCCCCACAGATCGTATTCGTCGGCGTGCTCGACTTTCACCCGCACAACGTCGCCCGGTTTGACTTTACTCTCACCGTTCAGGTAGACCGCGCCGTCGATTTCCGGCGCATCGGCCATGCTGCGGCCAATTGCCCCTTCTTCATCCACTTCGTCGATCAGCACCATAATTTCACGACCGACTTTCTCCTGCAGGCGCTCGGCGGAGATCTGCTGCTGCAGCTGCATAAAGCGGTTCCAGCGCTCTTCTTTCACCTCTTCCGGCACCTGATCCGCCAGCTCGTTGGCGGTCGCGCCTTCCACCGGGCTGTACTTGAAGCAGCCGACGCGGTCGAGGCGGGCCTCCTTCAGGAAGTCGAGCAGCATCTGGAAATCGTCTTCCGTTTCACCCGGGAAGCCGACGATAAAGGTCGAGCGCAGGGTGAGTTCCGGGCAGACTTCGCGCCACTGCTTGATGCGCGCCAGCTGGCGGTCGGCGGAGCCCGGACGCTTCATCATCTTGAGAATACGCGGGCTGGCGTGCTGCAGCGGAATATCGAGGTAGGGCAGAATTTTGCCTTCCGCCATCAGCGGGATTACATCATCGACGTGCGGGTACGGATAGACGTAGTGCAGGCGCACCCAGATACCGAGCTTCGCCAGCTCTTCGCACAGGCTAACCATACTGGTTTTGACCGGCATACCGTTGTGGAAACCGCTGCGATGTTTGACATCAACGCCGTAGGCGGAGGTGTCCTGAGAGATCACCAGCAGCTCTTTGACGCCGGCGTCGGCCAGGCGTTTGGCTTCCGCCAGCACTTCGCCAATCGGACGGCTGACCAGATCGCCGCGCATTGACGGGATGATGCAGAAGGTGCAGCGATGGTTGCAGCCTTCGGAAATTTTTAAGTAAGCGTAATGACGCGGCGTCAGCTTCACGCCCTGTTCCGGCACCAGGCTGAGGAACGGGTTGTGTTTAGGCTTCGGCGCGTAGTGGTGGACGTGTTCCAGCACCTGTTCATAGCTGTGCGGGCCGGTAATTTCCAGCACCTTCGGATGCACTTCGCGGATCTGATCTTCTTTTGCGCCCAGGCAGCCGGTGACGATCACTTTGCCGTTTTCTTTCAACGCTTCGCCAATCGCTTCCAGCGACTCCTGCACGGCGCTATCGATAAAGCCGCAGGTGTTAACGATAACCATATCAGCGTTATCGTAGGAGGGAACTACGTCATATCCTTCGGTACGCAGTTCAGTCAGGATACGTTCTGAGTCCACGAGGTTTTTCGGGCAGCCCAGAGAGACAAAGCCGATCTTCGGCTGAGGGGTGACATTGCTCATAGCTTAAAAAGTGTTCAATTATTGGGATGGTCAGGGCAGGGATTCTACAGAGATCGGCGGAAAGTTTATACTCCTTTTCTTGTTAGCCTGGCTATGTCCGTGTTTCTTTTTATCGGGATGATTATCCAGATTGTTAATCAAAATAAGGGAGTTATTCACCTTTTATCTTGCAACCCGGGGAAGTCGGTTTAGATCTGGTTTAACCTGAAGCGGTAAAATAGCCGCTGCTTTCAGTCTTTATTTTTATCAGGTTTCCCATGTTTAAAAAGTTGGGTGGTTTCGTCTGCGCGCTGGCCATGATTGGCGCGACGCCCGTTTATGCCAACGAGATGGCGTTATATTCGGTCAATACCGGTTCCTTTGTTTATCACATGACCGGCAATCACGGTCAATATAACGAAAAATTCAATAACCAATTTTTTTCCGTTGAGCGCAAGCTGTCAGCGGATTCAAAGTACAGCCTGTTGGCCGGCACCATGAAGAATAGCTTTGCCGACCGCTGCCTCTCTTTAGGAGCGAGGAGAGACTGGTACGCGGGGGCAAGCGGCTGGACGTTCAAGGGCGTCTATGCCTATACCGGCGAGTTTTTCTTTAAAGCCTTTCGCGATTGCGGGGATTCAGGCACCTATCGAACGGCGAAGAAAATCACCGGCGTCGGTTTCTCTCCCTATATTTATCATGGCCTGCAGTACAATTTTACCGATTATTTCGGCGTGGAAACGGGCATTATCGTCCCGGCTATATTTGTGATGAGCGTGCAGTGGAGCTTCCGCTAATTTGCCCGAAAAAGGCTTCCGGGCGAATTTTAATTAATGGCTTTGCGCAACGCCAGCGCCTGGCGCAGCCCCCGGCGCGGTCGGTTCTCTATTGTCGCGCAGCGTAAATACCGAGATCAGCGTAAACAGCCCGGCAATGCCGCCCAGAATATAATAGGTATGCGCGAAGCCGATGGTGTCGTACAAATACCCGGCCAGCGGCGAGTAAATCGCGGTGGCGATGGAGGCGACGAACAGCACCAGCAGGTAGACCGTCGAGGAGAGCTTGTTGTCGAAGTTGGCGGCGATAAATTTAAACACCGACACCAGAATCAGCGGTTTTTCCAGCGCATGCATCATTTTGACCGCGCCGATCCACACCGGGCCCAGCGGAATCGCGGAGCCGACGATACGCACCGACATGATCAGTCCGGCGATGATCAGCGCCCATTTCGCGCCGGTGCGGTTTACGAACCACGGCATCAGGCATAAAAACAGCGTCTCGCCGCATACCTGAATGGAGGCCAAAATGCCGTACCAGCGATTGCCTTCTTCCGGCGTCGGGAACTGCAGAGAAAAGTACTGGGCAAACTGCTGATCGTAGGTGTCGTAGATTTGCGTGACGAACAGGGTAAAGACCAGCAGCATCCAGAACTGGCCGTTCTTCGCCAGCTCCAGGGCATGCGAAACTTTCAGCGCGCTGGTTTTCTGCATTTCCGCTTCGGTCAGCTCGATTTTGGTCAGCATAAAACAGAGCGCGGCAATCACAATGGCGATACTCGCCAGCCAGAAGGCGAGGTTCGGATTGCTGTCGATATACTTGCCGACGATCCACGCGGCGGCGGCCCAGCCTAACGATCCCCACATTCTTACCCGGCCATATTCGAACTGGTAGCGCCGCGAAATTTTATCAATATACGAATCAATCACCCCGCAGCCGGAGTTAAAAATTATTCCCAGGTATACTCCGCCAAGCAGCGCACCCAGCCAGAAGCTGTGCACCAGCAGCGGCGCGTACAAATAAATAAAGAACGGGCCTACCGGTAGCAGCATGGCGACCAGGATCCAGATCAGCCGCTTTTTCAGGCCGAACTTATCGGAAATAAAGCCGAAGAAGGGCTGCATCAGCAGGGCAATAAAGGCGTTGACCGAGTAGAGCAGGCCGGTTTTCGTTGCGCTAATCCCGAGGTGCTGAGTCGTCCAGATCACAAAGAACGCCATGGTCGAGGACCAGGCGAAGAGATAGAGGAAATCGAAAAGACTCAACAAGATATAGTTTCTTTTGCCGGGCGTCATCATTTCAGTTCCTTCAAGCGATAGAGATAAAGGTTACAAACAGGATCGATATGCCTGCCGTTCTTATTGGATGTTATACGTAATACATTTTATTTGATGATATGACACCCGGCGGCATTTTCTGGCAACGTGAATTGCGCTAATTTGTGATCATTACTGCAATAAATGATTTTATATCCCAGGGTTGGAATTTTTACTTTTATGAGAGCGTATAACATTTTGGGCTTTCAGGAGATGATGTCGCAGGTGGGGATTTTAAGCTTCGTTGTAACATTGTAAAGGATGTTAATGACCTGAGAATTATTGATCTGCCTCATCGTTTTGTACAAAAAATAACCATATTATGGTTGTGGTAAAGGACGACAGAGGAGGAACCGCGATGAGCGTTGACAGACTATATCGTAACCTGATGAATAAGCTGATTAATGCCAACATTGATCTCGATGCTTATTTACAGCTGCGTAAAGCAAAAGGCTATATGTCAGTCAGCGAAAACGACCATCTACGTGATAACTTGTTTGAACTGTGCCATGAAATGCGTCAACACGCGCCGCGCCTGCAGCACGTCGTTGCGCCGGAGGAAAAGGATGCCCTGCGGCTGGCGGGCGAAGCCGTCGCTTCCGCGGCGGTGTGCCTGCTGAGCGGACATCATGACTGCCCGTCCTACATCGCTGTCGACGTAGATAAGCTGGAAAGCTGCCTGGCGGTATTGCGGCTAAATATTCATAAATTGAATGATTCCAAGCCCATTACTCATGCCTGAGATCGGGGGGAGCCTGCTCCCCCCGATTAATGTTATGTAAAAATCCCTTCCCGTTTTCCCACGCTGGCTACCCTTATCGCATTGCTGACAAAAGGAGTATGCCATGCGCCAGACCATTACCCTGATGATAGCCCTTACCGCACTGTTGCTGCCTGCGGCTGCCCTTGCCGCCCGGGAGCGCGTAGAGGTGCTGCAGAACCAGCTTGAACACCCGTGGGCGCTGGCCTTTCTTCCGGACGATCGGGGCATTCTGATGACCCTGCGCGGCGGCGAGCTCCGGCTGTGGCAGCGGGAAAAAGGCCTCGCGCCTGCGATTTCGGGCGTACCGCAGGTCTGGGCCAACGGGCAGGGGGGGCTGCTTGACGTGGCGCTGGCCCCGGATTTCGCCCAGTCGCGCCGGGTCTGGCTAAGCTACGCCGAAGGCGGGAGTGACGACAAGGCCGGGACCGCCGTAGGCTACGGCCGACTGAGCGAGGATCTCCAGCGCCTGGAAAACTTCCAGGTGGTTTTCCGCCAGCAGCCGAAGCTCTCAACCGGCAACCATTTTGGCGGGCGGCTGGTGTTCGACGGCCGCGGTTATTTGTTTATCGGTCTCGGGGAGAATAACCAGCGTTCGACCGCTCAGGATCTCGATAAGCTGCAGGGAAAAGTGGTGCGGCTAACGGCTGATGGCAAGGTCCCGGACGATAATCCTTTTGTCGGCCAGGCTGGCGTCAGGCCGGAAATCTGGTCTTACGGTATTCGCAACCCCCAGGGGATGGCGATGAACCCGTGGAGCGATACGCTGTGGTTAAATGAACACGGCCCGCGCGGCGGGGATGAGATCAACCTGGTGCAAAAAGGGAAAAACTACGGCTGGCCGCTGGCGACGCACGGCATTAATTATAGCGGCCTGCCGATCCCGGAGGCCAAAGGCAAAACGCTGGAGGGAATCGAAGCGCCGCTGTTTGTCTGGGCGAAGTCGCCAGCGGTGAGCGGTATGGCGTTTTACAACGCCCCGACCTTCCCGCAGTGGCAGCACAGGCTCTTTATCGGCGCGCTGAAGGATACGTCGCTGATTGTCTTCAAGGTTGACGGCAATAAGGTGACGGAACAGGAGCGGATTCTGGGCGATCGCGGTAAACGTATCCGCGATGTGCGCGTTGGACCCGATGGCTATCTGTATGTCTTAACCGACGAATCCAACGGCGAGCTGCTGAGGGTGAGCCCGGCGGGCTAATATCAGGTGACCGGGATCATCACCACGTTGCGCCAGGCCTGGCGCTGGTTAATCTGCTGATACCAGCGCTGCAGGTGCGGGCGCGGTTGCCAGGTTTTCACGGTCTCCAGCAGGTTATAAATGAACGGCGCGACGGCGATGTCGCCGAGGCCGAAGGCGTCGCCTGATAGCCACTGACGGCGCGACAGTTCGTCATCGAGAATGGCGAACAGGGTCTCGCAGGTGGCAATACCGGCTTCAATCGCGGCGGGGTCGCGTTTTTCCGGCGGGGTTCTCACCAGCCCCATTAAAATCGGCCGATGGGCCGGCGAGAGCGAACCGTTGGCCCAGTCCATCCATTTCTCTCCCTGAGCGCGTTCGGCGGGCGACTCCACCCACAGGCGATCCTGACCATACTGCGCGGCCAGATAGCGGATAATGGTGTTGGATTCCCAGAGCACGATATCGGTCGTCTCATCTTTCAATAGCGGTACCAGCCCATTGGGATTCATGGCCAGATAGGCCGGATCGTGATTCAGACCGAACTCCAGGCCTGCCAGAATTTGCTGATACGGGAGGTCGAGTTCTTCCAGCACCCAGCGCACTTTCTTCACATTGGTCGAGTTATTTCTGCCCCACAGCGTAATCATATCCGCTCCTGCTTTTTATTTCGCCGCCGTTGCGGCGTAGTGAGCATTCATGTTGGAATAAAGTTAATATTCCGGCAAGTGATTTTATTTTACTGAAACTAAACGTTTTTTATACCTACTACCTTACGTTTGGGGCACCCTTGGGACACAACGTCAGAAAAACTGTTATTCAGCATTTCTACCTGGTTGCGGTCCATCTCTCCGATCCACTTCGAGTAAATCTCGTAAACCATCTTTGCATTCTCGTGGCCCATCTGTCCGGCGATGAAAGACGGATTAGCTCCGGCAGTTAAAAGCCAGCATGCGAAAGTGTGGCGCGACTGGTAAGGGCGTCTGCTCCTGATTCCCGCCTTCTTTAATCCAGCCTCCCAACTATACCCCAGAGATTGAGAGCCATAATACTTCGTTTCCCCGCGCCAGTTTTTGGGCGGGATAAACACGAACCGCAGTTTTTGTTGTTCAGTTAACCCATGTTCGCGGTGATGGAAAGTGATTTCGGTTTTGCTTAATGCGCCAGTTAGCTTGAATTGCTCACGTAAAGCGTTCAGCGCAGGCTCAAGCAGGGTTACCGTTCTGATCCCGGCTTCTGTTTTGGGTGGCACAAACAGGCCCTCATTTGTCTGATTACGCCTGACGTGAAGCTCACCCTTATCAAGATCTACATCCTCCCAGGCTAAAGCTGTTAACTCGCCATGCCGAAGACCCGTAAAGATAGCTGTAGTCCAGAGCAAGGCATACCGAGGAGATAGCGCTTTTATAAATCCCTCGTACTCGCTCTGAAGAAGCGGATCCGGGTCTCTCCTGGAGCGTTTAAGCATCTTTATACCTTCGTGCGGGGTATGGTCAATAAAGCCGCTCAGATTCGCCAGCTTGAGCAAAGCAGTCAGGTTGTTCATCAGGCCGTTGACCGTGGATACAGCGCGACCTTTTCTTTTAAGCCAGGGCGCGTGATCGCTAAAGGTGTTACCAGTTAATAGCGCGTTCCTGTAATTCAACAGGTCGGTATGCTGAATATCCGCAATATGCGTATTACTTCCAACAATAGCGCAAAGTGTTGCTATACGTGATTCTGCGCCTCTGTATGACGCAGCTGAGACCTCAAGCTTTTTGGCATTAAGATAAACTTTGCACAATTCGCCGAAGGTTTTAATTTTTTGTGTTGTGGTGAATTTTTTAAGCGCCTTTGATTCAGGAAAGTGCTCTGCATAGTCAAATTTACCTTGCTGAATCTCACTCATAATTAAAGTACGGAGATTGCCAGCTTTTTTTATATTGCTATTTGATACAGTCCAGCCCCGCAAAACTTCGCGGCAACGTATGCCGCGATATAGAAAGCTAATTCTTATTCCTTTCCCATGCAGCTCTACGCCAGCAGGCATATTCATTATGTTTCCCCGACAAGCCTATTGATCCTGGTGTAGTTGTAGAGAAGCGTTACCCTTCCTTCTGAAGCTTTTGGATCTGGTGGGTGCTTCTTATAATGAATACCCTCGATCCATCTCCCCTCCCGGTAAGATTTAATTTGCCGGGGAGTCATATACATCTTCGCTACAATTCCCTTTTCCATCACCCATTCATCTTCTTGAGTAATATCGGCCATAAATAACCTCATGGCCGGGAAACTATAATCAGTTCCCCGGTTTAATGTTGATTATTGGAAATCAGTTCAGTTGTGTTTTTGTGTAATTCAGTCGTTCCATGCTTCCAGTTCGTTTTCGATCTCCTCGTCGATTTCGTCGTTGGTAGCTTCTTCGTCCAGGTAGTCACGCGCCTCTTTCAGATACTGTTCATGGCGCTCACGATACCAGGCTGAAAATTCTGGTGACCAGCCGTTCAGCTCACCGTCATAGTCAACCTTAGCGTTACGTTCAGCCATTTTCTCGACCATGCTGTAAGCGGTGGTAAGCGCCGCTTCGCGGATATATCCATGTAGGTCGCTCTTGCGCCAGAACGGATTAACCTTAGAATCGCAGATAGGTTTAAATTCCACTTCCCAGCGTCTGATGCAGCGTGCGTTTAGAGATTTGCTCATCGACAAGCCTCCGCGCGAAGCGCGCTGTATGCGCGCAGTACGTGAGGTGTTTTCCCGGAGATAACCGTTTTTAAAATAAAGAATCCACTGTGCTTAGAACGAACGGAAGGAGCTAGGAATAAAGCAGTATCAACGGCGCGATTGTGTAGCCGGAATTCGAATACCGTACTTGTGACAATCGCGGTTGCTATTACACCTTTATCAATAAATTCTATTTTCATATTTGTTATTTCCTTTTGCAGGATTGCTAACTGAAACTGATTTTATTTATTCCAGAACGAAGGCCGTAATTGGGCTGTTGCTGGTCTGGCTGGTAATGAGTTTCGGAATGATGACTTTGCAGCTGTGAGAGTTTCTTTCTTCTTTTGCTTTTCATTGCACACAGGGCAGTAATAGGCTTGCTTACGGTATGCACCCTTTCCGATGGGGCGATACTGTAACTCTTCGCGTGCAAAGGAGCCGCCGCAGCTGTAGCAGTGGAGTGTTTCGGTTTCCATATTTATTCCTGTATTAAGGTGTGTGGATACCTGCCATTTAAGGCATTAATTCCTTTTTTGGATAATTAAAATGAAACTTCGGTATTTACTTTATATTGCCCTGTAAGCAAGTCAGCATCGACGGAAATTAAATCTCCGTACAGATCATAATTTAAAACAACATCACGAAATTGAAGCCCTGAAAGAGCATCCGTACGGCCGCAAAACATATGGTATTCTTCGTGCTTTGCTGCTTCATGAATATCCTTCAATGACGCCATGGCCTGAGCCCACATTTCGCCATCGCTATTAAAAAAAGCAATTGCAAGCTTGCCTTGTGCTGCCTTAACCGCAGGATTGTGTTTTGGTAAACTAGCCATTAAATAACCCCGTAACATGCAGAATTTTTATAATGGTCGCTGACCAGGCAACAAGGCAGATAGCCAGAACAATTACCAGTGAACGAATGCCATTTCTGCTCATACTCCACCCCAGAACTGAACGCTTACCGATGCGACCACAGCCAAAAACGGAACAACCTTCAACCAGAACCGGCGCCATGCTGGCTTGTCTTCGTCTCGAATCATCTCCTTTCCCTCATGCGTGTTGAGTACCTAACAGGCCTTGCAATGCAGTGCCGGGTGCCTCCCGGTGATACCAGCCAGTTAACAACTGGTACCGACAGTTTCTTTTCCACCCCACTCTTTTCAGAAACGAGTGTTACCGCTTAACTGTGCCGCGTGCGCATAGCCGCATTCACTGCATTGCAAAGCCTGTTGATTTTTAGCCTTCAGGCGGCCAACCGAACGTTTTTTTCTTGCCAGTCACTGTGCAGTGATTGGTTTGGATGGGATAAACTTAGAATAACTTAAGTTTTCAATCAAGATTTATTTTGTAGAAAAACTTAAATTTGAGGGTGTGAGAAAGTAACCCATTGATTAAAATGGATTACTTAAAATTTGGAATGAGGTTACTTTTTCGAGGCGCGCTTTCTGACTTTTAGTAATTCTTCGAATCGTTGGTTGTTCATCTCTACGCGTGCTCGCAACTCATTGAGAAATCCTTCTCGATCAGAATCAGGAAGGGCATCAAAAAGCCCGAGCAGTTCTTGCTGTTCCTCCGATAACTCTTTTTCCTGGTGCGGAATAGGCTCACCTGGAATCTGGTCATCATCACCATAAAGTAACCACGTTGGATTGCATTGCAGACCACTGCTCAAAGCAAACAGCCTCTTACCAGCTGGCTGGGTTTCATCCCTTTCCCACTGGGAGATTGTGACGTGCGAAACCTTGACCAGCTTAGCAAGAGCGGACTGAGAGAGTTTTAACTGTTTTCGCCTTTCAAGAAGGCGCGAGCCAAAGGTTTTATTTTCCATCATTAGAGAATTCTAAATTTTCTTGACTTAAGTTTCTCTACGATCAAATATCCTTAGGAAAACCTAAGGAGATGAGCCTGTGTTTAAACAAGATGCAATCAATTACTTCGGCAGCAAGTCGAAATTAGCCAAAGCTGCGGGCGTAGCCCCCGCGTCAGTTTCCGTTTGGGGTGAACTCGTTCCTGAAAAAAATGCGATGAGACTGCAACTAGCTTCTGAGGGAGTCCTGCAATACGACCCTGAAGTTTACGATCAACATGCTAAAGCAAAACGTTCTGGTGAGGTGAATCATGAAAATCAGGCATGAACGCATTCGCGAGGCCATGAATGCCTGGGCGCTTTATCCTGGTGGCCGTAAAACGCCTGTATCGGCTATTGTCGACGCGTATTTCTCCATGGGCATGACTAAGCCAGAGTTGTATGACGAAAGCCACCCTGACGCACTGAGCCGCAATATCCAGAAGATTTACCGCTGGGTTGAAAGTGATTCACCTGCATCAATCGAAAAAATCGCGCAGCTTCTCCCGGCAATTGAACGGGCTATGCCGCCGTTACTGCTGGCGCGGGTGCGTAGTTATTACTCCGCAACTTTCCGGGAACTGCTTCACCGCAAACAGCGTGTCGACGACGAAATGGAAGCGCTGTTCGGCGCAATGATTGCTATCTCTGACCGGATTGCTGATGGCGGCCCCTCCGGTAACACGCTGATTCACTAAGCGAGGTTCAACCATGCGTAACCAGTCTGCTGCTGAATTGATTGCTCGCCTGAAACGAGCGTATCCGGCGTATGAGCCGTCTGAAGGAGATTGTGCAGGCACTGGCATTCCTAAGGCCGGTTCTCGCTTCCAGCACAGACACAAAGGCCACATGGTGACGGTACTCACAGCGACAGAGAAAGATGTTTCCTACAGCAAAGCCTGCGGGGCTGTTGGCTGGGTGGGGTTGAGAGAGTTTTTACGGCTACACAATGAGGTTTCGGAATGAACAATCAGGTGTTTGAAATTGTTCAGGCCATGTCGGGGCAGGGGAACTGCATAACGATCCCCGGACCGTATCTGGATTTCTTTGCAGGAGACAGGCAACAGTATTTGCTGGCGGCCATTCTCAATCAGCTGGTGTTCTGGTCTGGCAAGTCGAGTCTGGAAAATGGCTGGTTTTACAAAGAGCACGCAGCGCTTGCCAAAGAGATTCGCGCCAAAGATGGCGACGTGGTCAGAAAAGCAATGTTCAAGATTACAGAGCAGTACCTGGCGGGGGTTATTGAGGAAGAGTTACGGCAGGTAAGCGGGACTCCGAAGAAGCATTATCGGGTCGATCAGGAGGCGCTAATCGCCAAAATATTCCCGCAAGGGGGAAATTCAAATAACCCATTGAAAAATATGGATACGGCCCAAGAGCCGAATGGAAACGGCTTAAGAGCCGAATCGAAGCAAGTGATTGAAAGTGATGGAAACGGCTCTCAAGCCGAATGCATTCGTCCCAAGAGCCGAATGGAAACGGCCCAAGAGCCGAATCCTGGAAACGGCTCTCAAGCCGAATCCTATCTCTATACAGATCTTAAAAACAGATCACTACATACAGATCATAAAAACCACGCGGGAGAGATTCTTCCTGTGGATAACTTTGCAGAGTCAGGACGTGAACCGGTCATCCCGGAAGCAAACATTCCTGACGCTACCGAAGACAGTAACCTGGCTACCGATAACGACTTCGATCTCGCGATGTGGTTCTGGTCGACCATCATCGAGATGTACGAACGCGCCGCAGAATTTGACGGCTGCCTGGCAAAGCCGAAGGAACCAAATTTTGTTCGCTGGGCACAGGCAGTTCGTCAACTGCGCCAGGAGCACGGCTGCAGCCACGACCAAATCCGCACCATGATTGAGCGTATTCAGCGCGACCAGTGGTGGTGCGGAAAGGTTCAGGACATGCCGACGCTACATCGTAAATGGCCTGAGTTGGTGCTGAAGTTGTGCCCGGTAAATCTCGCAACCGGCGGAAACCTCGGATTTAGCGGCAAAGTTCAGGCAGATATTCCGAAGGGTTTCAGGGGCTAAGGAGTTTTTTTAATGAAAACAACCAAATCCAAGAAAACACAATACAGCGGTGAAATCACGATGATCGAATTTATCAAGGCCAATCCTGATTTGACCACTAGGGAAATCGCCGCTGCGCTGGGGCGCGGTATGTCCTCGGTGAATGGTCAGCTTCGCCAGTTGCATGGAGCAGGCAAGGTTACCCAGAACGGCCTACGCAACGGCGCAGCCTTGTGGCGCTTTAATGACATGCCGTTTGGCTGCGCGAACCGTATCCGCATGATGTTTGAAAACCTACTGAAGGAATATCGCGGGGTCGCTCAATGAAATTACAAAAATGCCCGGATTGCGGCGCTGTTCCAGAATTTCACTGGAAAGATTATACGTTTGGCTCTTGCTCTGGCGCCCTGAAATGCCCGTATGACCATTACCGGGTCCAGCACAGTTACTGGGCTGGTGGAAAGAACAAAGCCAGACATGCTCTGGAACAAAAATGGGCGGAAGCGGTGAATAAAAAAGAGGTTAAAAATGGCTAATTCATTCAGACAAATGCGAGACGGCGACGTCATCAAACGCACCGATAGTGGCATGTTCATCAGGATTGATGAACTGCATGTCAAACCGAATTTCAATCGCCGCGAGGACGACGAGCGTACCCGCCAGGCTGATGACGAATTATTTAATTACCTGATGAATGGTGGCACCGTTCCGCCGCTGGAAGTCGTTGTTCGTGATGAGGGTGGTGTCTGGATTGTAGAGGGGCATCGTCGCCACCGCGCATATCTACGCTGCCGTGAGGCAGGAAAGCCAGTTGAGCGCATCCAGATTATTTCCTTCACCGGCAATGATGTTGAGCGCATCGCTCGCATCATGACAAGCAACAACCAGTTGCCTCTGACCGCGGTTGAACAGGCCGCTGTAGTGAAAGACCTGGCCGCATTCAACCTGACAACAGCGGAAATCGCAAAGCTGGTGCACAAGTCGATCCCGACGGTTGAGAAGCTGCTGACGCTCAGTACGGCAGATCACGCGATTCAGAAGAGCGTGAAATCTGGTGAGGTATCGGCATCCGTAGCGGTAGACCGAATCAAAGAGCACGGTGAAAAAGCTGGCGAAGTGCTGGAGCAGGATAAAGCCAAGGCCGCTGCTGCTGGTGTAAAAAAGGTCACTAAATCGTTTGTGTCGCCGGAAATCAGCGTGAAGAAAGCCCGCCGCGCGGTGGAACTGCTGGCGCTGGCACAAATCAGTGACGAGGGTGTTATCTCTCTGGATGGCCTGGCACTGGCTGAAATGCTGGAAATTATCGACGAACAGAAAAAAATCGCTGCGGATCGCAGCAAGGCGGCGGCATGAACATCTCAACAGTAAACGAGCTCATTCATTCGCTGGAGAGTGCGGGCGAGCTGTCGAATTCGCTGGAGAGTGCGGGCGAGCTGTCGATCAAAGAGACAAAGGTTATGGCGCTGGCGAAAGCTTACCAGCAGCTGGCTGCGGAGAATGTGGCGCTGAAAAATCCAGATAACTGGCTATCACAGAGTGATTACGGCTATGAGGCGTCAGAAGTGGCTGCGGGTTACGGTGCATCTGAGGATGAAGTGCTGCGTGCCGGAATGATCGCGATTATTAATCGAATCGCAACCCCCGCCACCGATCGCATCGTAGCCGAAGCCGAGGCGCGCGGGGTAGAGAAGTTCGCGGCAGAGCAGCGAGGCGTAGCGGAGCGTTTAAAAAAACGCGGCGGTGATGTGGTGATGAGCAGTATTAAATTCTGTTTAGAAAGTGCAGAAGAGGCTGAAGTTTTCGCCCAGCAGCTGCGCGAGGGGGCCAAATGAGCAAAATTCAAAAACCTACCGTCCCTGATTGGATGCAGCCAACGGCTCCGCTCACTGATGCGCAGCGCGAGGAGCTACGGCAAGCCATCCGTGCGTATATCCGTCGCCGGAAAGACGAGGAGCATGCAGCATGACTGATATCACCGAACTGGCGCAGAGCCTGAAGCGTCGAGCAGCATCAGCAAATGAGTTTGGCGAAAGCCTGTACGTAAAAGCCGATAATGTTCTCGCTGTGGTAGAGGCGCTGGAGCTTAAGGAAGAGCAGCGAGCAAACTGGTTCCACATGGCGCAGAAGTTGGGGAATAACTTGGATGCGGCTGAAAAGCGCATCGCTGAGCTGGAGCGCGAACCGGCAGCACGCATGGTCGTAACCCCTACTATCTGGAAGCATTATACTGCCGCCCAAACTGCGATTATTTACGAGAAAGCCATGACAGATGCAGGCATTAAGTGGAGAAGTATTGATGAACGCTTAACGCATGAAGAGTTAGAATCACTATACCTGGCGATGAAATCACACTTCGAGGTTATGGCTGAATCCGCTTCAGAGGCTGAGGTTATTGAATGCAGCCAGATAGTAAGAGCATTGTGTGAGTTACAGGAACGCCGCACCGCAATGCTCGCAGTCGCTCCACAGGAGGTGAAATGATGGACTCTTTACTGGAAGACACCTGCAAGCGTGTCATTGAGCTGGAAGGTCTGCTGCTGGTGGTCGTTGTATAAACCCGCTGTTGCGGTTTTTTTCTTTCTGTTAGCACGCTTCGGCAACTTTGTGCCGCCACCGTTCGTTGAGGTACTGGTGATGGGCAATTTTCCTGAGTTATGTCAGAAAAGGGACGCAGCCGCATGATGTATTAAAAAGCTGAGATTGCAACTGTATCTGAAATTGTTGAATTAAATTCATGTGGTGCGCTTATTAATATGTGCTTTAGTTTAAATGATTTGGAAACTTCTCAATTTGAAAATAGTTGAATCTTTACTCCATTAAAGCTGCTATTGTCTCCTGTAAAATGGAACCATCAAGTACCGGAGCCTTCTGTTACTTGATTTTTAAGTCTTTTACTTAGGGATGACTGAGGATTTATCATGGCAAATGATTCACGAGGAAATGAGGTGGTTTTCAACCGCGCATATCTAAACTTGTGCTCTAAGAATAAGAATTTAAGTACATTGGTTATAGCCAGAGAGTTTAAGGATGATAATATTGTTGGATGTTTTTCTTTTGGCCTTAAAAAACTAATCGATATTGAGTCAAAGTGTTTGTTTTTGCGCTATAAGTACCCATGGCCAGATTTTGAAATTGAACTGGTTAAAAATAAAGGCGGTGATTACGAGTTCATGCTTTTTCATAATGATTTTCTTAAAGGTAGTGAGGTTTAAGTTAGTTATAACGATTTTTTTAATCAAATCGGATTTAATTTAATTGTTTATGTTAGACATTTTTTACCTTGAGCTTGTCTAAGGATAACATTCGAAGAGTGTCGCACGCTTGCCCGACTACTTTAATCGAACAGTTTTGATGTCACTGCTCGATTAAATTTGGCCATTACGTAATCATATAAGGTCTCGTCAATATGACTTGTTTTACCACTCATGAGTTGGGCGATTTTTGTTTACTGTGACCTAAGACTCTGTCTCTCTTTAGAGAACATGACTAAAAAACCCCATAGATTCAACCCGCTACGGTGGGTTTTGTTTTCCCATGACTGATAAAAATTAACGTTTTGTGCTCTTAAGATATTGCTCATTCAGTAAGTTAGGTGTACTGTGTATTTATACAGTTCTTAGGTGGGTGATACTATGAGAATCGAAGTAACCATCGACAAGACTAAAAACTGCCAGAAGGGGCCATTCCCGCCCTTGAAGTTGAATTGCTGCGCCGTCTTCATCAAAACTATGAAGGCTGCAAACTAAATATAAGACGCTCAAGCACTGACGGGCTGACCGTTCTGGGCGGCGTTGATGGCGATAAAAAGCGCATAGAGCAAATCCTGCAGGAAACGTGGGAAAGTGCCGATGACTGGTTTTATTGAGCTGTAAGAGAGTGGCAGTTATGCCGCCATTGTTAACTTTATACGCCATCTTAGCGCGGTTATTTTTTAGCGTATTAACTCATTGGCCGTGTTCGTTGCTGGTGGAGTGTTTCCAATGAGGTATTTATGGAAATACCGGATGATTTATTTCCAGGATTCAAAGAGCATACCGGGCCTGTCCTTGTTTATGTGAAAAATGGGGTTGTGGAGAGGGGCTTCCCGCTGCGCAAAGATGAGTTTGTCACCTCGCTAAAATCCCTTGATGAGGCCCGTAAAAAAGCCGGTCTTCCCCCTGTAAGTCAGGACTAAAATTAGCTATATTAATTACGGGTCTGAACAACCCTTCTTGCCAGTCGCTGTGCCACGGAGAAAAACCGATGGCGCAGAAGAACCACTCTCAAAAGCTGTACCTCCTGACACCGGCTATCACCTATGCTGGTGTTTCCGTTTGTCTTTCGCACCCTGGCGGTGCGATATGAGAGACCCTCGTCGCAGATGCAGAGCACCCGGCTGCGGTGCCTGGTTTAACCTTATCTATTCTAATGTTTACTGGTGCTGCGAAGAGCATAAGAGCCAGTACCTTGCGCATCAGCGCGAGAAACAAAAGGTTAAGGCACAAAACAGGTTAAAAAATAAACCCGTTCACCATATCCGCCCTCAACCAACGACGGCTGAAAAACATCTCAGCCACTGGCTGGAAGTCACCGAGCGCGTGGTTAATACCCTTTGCCGTGAAATGGCCCTTGCTAATGGGGAGGGGTGCATTTCCTGCGGAACCCACCAAGCCAAAGTATGGCATGCCGGCCACTACAGAACCGTTGCTAAAGCCTCCCACCTGCGGTTTACCCGCATCAATATCAACCTGCAGTGTGATGACTGCAACGTCGGCAAGTCCGGGAATATCAAAGCCTACCGGGTCGGGCTGGTGGAAAAAATCGGTGAAGCCGCAGTTCAGGGGCTTGATAACGACAACCGGATTCACCGCTGGACCATCGAAGAGCTGGAAACCATCCGCCTGCAGGCTTACGCCGACTTACGCGCACTGAAAAAAGCGCTGGAGGTCGCATGACTAATCCTTACTGCGAATCTCTCACAGCCCTACGCAACGCACCATCCCATTACTTAAAAGAGGTTGGCGACCAGTGGCGAACGCCGGATCCGCTTTTCTGGGGTATCAACGCGATGTTCGGCCCGTTGATGCTGGACCTGTTCGCTGATGACAGCAATGCAAAATGTCCTGTCTGGTACACCGCAGAAGATAACGCGCTGACACAGGACTGGTCGGAAATGCTTTCCTCAATCGGTGGTGTTGCATTTGGCAATCCCCCTTACAGCCGTTCTCAATACCACGAAAAGCAAGCTATCACCGGCATGACTCACATCATGAACTACGCAGCATCGCAACGAGAAAAGGGCGGGCGCTATGTTTTCCTGGTGAAATCCGCAACGAGCGAAACCTGGTGGCCAGAAGATGCGGATCATGTCTGCTTTATCCGTGGGCGAATTGGTTTCGATCTGCCCGTCTGGTTTAAACCCGCCAACGACAAACAAAGGCCGACCAGCGCGTTTTTTGCTGGTGCCATAGCTGTATTTGATAAGACTTGGCGAGGCGAAAAATTCAGCTACATCAACCGCACCGAACTGGAAGCTAAAGGCCAGGCATTTATGGCGCTAGCGCAATTTGCTATTGGCAAATGTCCAGGGCAAGCAATGGCGCAACCAGCGAAAGCTGAGCAACCGACCGCATCTACTGAACTACCAGAGACGGAATCAAGTATCTGGCCACTGGAGGTAGAGCTGATATTTCGACATGTTGAAGGTGCTGAGGATCTGGAGTTCTTCCAGCAGAACAAGCTGAAGGCCCACATTAACCAGCTGTGTCTGGAGCGTATGCAAACAAGCGAAATTATCGCTGTTGCTGGTGGATTAGTGGAAAGCATGCAGGGGGTTAGTCATGCGTGAATTAATTGTTGATAATTTTGCTGGCGGCGGTGGCGCATCGACTGGTATTGAACTGGCAATAGGGCGCAGTGTTGATATCGCTATTAACCACGATGAAAACGCCGTTGCCATGCATCGCACTAACCATCCCGACACGCTTCACTATTGCGAAAGTGTGTTTGATGTATCCCCATTAGCCGCTACCAGTAGCAAGCCTGTCGGCCTGGCATGGTTCTCGCCTGACTGTCGTCACTTTTCTAAAGCGAAAGGTGCTAAACCAGTAGAGAAAGCTATTCGAGGGCTGGCATGGATCGTCATTCGTTGGGCGCTGGATGTTGGCCCGCGAGTCATGATGCTGGAAAACGTCGAAGAGTTTAAAACGTGGGGTCCGTTACTCGCGGCAGAAATGCGACCGGATGCGCATGCTGCAGCCGCACGAGCTCTACCTGGCACAGGGCTTTCCGGAGTGGTACATCATTGACCAGGATTACCGCGGCGTGAAATACGCCAAAGACAAACAAGTCGCTAGGTGCGGCAACGCCGTCCCACCGCCGTTTGCAGAAGCGCTTGTGCGGGCAAATCTTCCTGAAATGTGTATTTACGGTCAGCGGGAGGTGGCATGAATCAGCTCTTAGTTGAACGCATCCGCTACCGCTGGAAAAAGCTTCGCCTTTGCCGTCATCGCGGCACTGTATTAGTTGACTACCGCATCCTCAAAAACTTTATACGCACCTGTCAGATCCGGGGAGAGACAGTATGACTCCAATGCAACGCCGTAGACATAATAAGGCCCTTAATGAGGTTGCCCTGGCTACGCATAAGCGCTATCTGGGGCGAGCAAAACTCTTGACCGGCATCCAGTCAGGCTGGATTAAATCATTGCTTACCGTATGGGGCGATACCATGCGCGGTGAAGCCGCGCCACGATTGCCAAGAAGCCATGAATGCTGGCGAGTTGTTAGAGGAGATCGCTGGTCTGATAAATCTCTTGAGCGCTTTACTGCGGCAATTAAGCAGGCGAGGGAGGAGGGTTATCGCGGTCAGCATGCGTTAAATAGAGCACACGCAATTTTATGGCCGAAACCCACTACCAGCATAATAGATACCGCTATAAGAGATGATGATGCGGATTTCGTTGAGGAATGTGTGTTAAAGGCATTCGACACAACGGATCCGGTTTATATCGTAGGGGTGAGCTTTTACACCACTCGTAAAAAAGTCGCGGATATTGCCCGCGAGCTGGAACGAGCAGCTCCATGGCTTACGTTCAAGATGGCAAAGGATCGGGTTAACTGGTGCTTACAGGTATTTCAGGCGAAAACTTTCCTGTCTGCAAGGCAAAGCCTGAAAGCTGAATCTGAATAAGTTTTTAGCAATTAGTGCTTATTTTGTTATTGGTAGTTGATTTCAGGTCTAAAAATTAGATAATACGTTCATGCTTGGCAGAGCTGCGCCACTCGGCAGCGACAAAAAGCGACAATTTGAATATAACGAAAACCCCGCAGTGCGGGGTTTTTGCTTTCCGGCGATACGACAGGGGTATTCGCGAGATGCATTGCATCAGTACCCCTGTCACATCGTCGTAGAGCATTGAAACGAGTTTCATCAGATGTTAAATTTTTGGTGTGGTGAATCCCCCTATGCGGAGGGGCATTGCCAGTCTGATATGTTTTTTTGCGCATTGCGAGTCGTCTGTGGACTGGCGGCGACTTACCGGGAGGCACCCGGCACCACACCTAATAAAAAATGATGATAGCTGTAAGGCCCACTTCGGTGGGCTTTTTCTTTGGGCAAAAAAAAAGCCCGCATGGTTTCATGCAGGCAAGGCAGTTACATTTAGATTTTGTCCCGGTATATGTTTTTTTGTCCGGAAGTCGAAAGATACTGTCTCGAATACATTTTGTAAATAACGGATTCAAATCACAAGGCCATGCATTTGCATGGCTTTTTTATTATCAGGTCCCGCAGGAATCATCATCGACACGCTTCGTTGTTAAATCCAGCCTGACGGGCCTGACCCTTTTCAAACACACAGCTTCCCGATTTTTCATCGGAGGCGGTAACTATGGCTAAACGTATGCAAGACAAAGAGAGCATTGCCGGGATGTCCTGGCTGGTTCTGCTGATCATTGCTTGCTGGGGTGGACTTGTCCGCTACCTGATAGATGTGAAGCAGAGCAAGGCAACATGGAGCTTGATCAATGCTCTTGCCCAAATGGTGGTTTCAGGGTTTACCGGCGTTATTGCTGGCCTGGTGAGCATTGAAAGCGGACTGAGCATTTACATGATACTGGCCACTTCCGGAATTAGCGGGGCAATGGGTTCTGTTGCTTTGACCTATTTCTGGGAGCGCATTACCGGAGTCAAGGCGCCATGACAGCAGATCAGATTATCGAGGGCATCCTCGGTAAAGAAGGGGGTTACGTAAATAACCCGAATGATAAAGGCGGCCCAACGCGCTGGGGTATCACGCAGACTACCGCCCGCGCATATGGCTATAAGGGATATCACTATGGATGGGGCGAACTGGTTCAATATGCCGTTATTAACGCCCCTGGGTCAGCAGGATTATGTTTGTCGATTTACTGATGATTTCTACGAGGGACCTACTCCCGAAGGGGGGAAATACTGGCGGTATACTGCGACACTTGAGCTTTGGGAAAGGCCAATTCTTCCTCCCGGCTGGGCAGAGTTCCCTGATTTTATAGTGAACAGCGACATTCTTGATCTGGCAGTTAACAGGGAGTGGCCTGAAGCATGACAATACTCAATCGCCTCTATGCCAGCAGCGGGCCGGAGGTCATCATTGAAACGCTGCAGATTAATATCGGTGATGCGGTTCATTACCTGTGCAAAGGCTATGAAGACATTACAGCCACCACCGAGAATGGCGATACCGTAACGTTTATTGCCTGTGCGATGGATATTGCATTACCAGCCCGTAACGCTGATGGCACACAGGATTTGAAGTTTGCCCTTTGCAATATTGATGGGGTTGTTTCGACTGCTATTCGTAACGCTATCAATGACCGTAACCCGGCATCGCTGACGTATCGTAGTTTTATCTCAACGGATTTAACGGCACCGGCTGCTGTGCCCTATACCCTGGCGATTAAGTCCGGATACTGGACAGCTACCGAGGTGCAGATTACCGCCGGTTACATGAATGTTCTCGATACAGCCTGGCCGCGATATCGCTATACGCTCCCATCATTCCCCGGTCTGCGTTACATCAGCTAAGGAATTTCAATGTTTAATCCTGATAAATATCTTTCAGTCAAATGGCTGAAAGGCGGAAGAGTGTATCCGCAGCTCGATTGCTTCGGCATTGTGAATGAAATCCGAGCAGACCTGGGTCTTCCTCTCTGGCCTGATTTTGCCGGGGTAACCAAAGACGACGGCGGCCTCGATCGGGAAGCGCGTCGAATGATGCTTATCCTGGAGCGCTGTGAACCATGCGAAGGCGCAGGGGTGGCCTGTTATACCGGATCGACGGTCACCCATGTGGGGATCGTGGTCAGTATCGGTGGCCTGCTACACGTGGCGGAATGCAATCCGGGAACAAACGTCACCTTTCTGCCTTTGCCGCGATTTAAGCGGCGATTTGTCAAAGTGGAGTTCTGGCAATGACCATTCGTTTTTACCCGTCGCGGCTGCCCGGTGAACCGCTGGAAACGCATGAGCATGGCGTTACCTGTATTCGCGACTGGCTGGCGGCGAATATTAAAGGTTACGAGGATCGGGATGTTCCGCCGGTAAACATTGAGGTAGACGGTAAATCTATTCCACCAGGCGATTGGGGTAGTTGCGTGATCCATCCTGAATGTGATGTCCGGCTTTATCCGGTGCCCTTCGGACTGGAGGCCGCCACCATCGCGTGGATTGCTGTAGGTGTTTCTGTCGCAGCTGCGGCTTACTCTCTGTTCATGATGGGGAATATTGATGCCGGTGGCTACTCTTCATCAACTGGGCGTAGTCTGGACCTCAACCCCGCGAAAGCGAACAGTGCAAAACTGGGCGATCCCATCCGTGAAGTTTTTGGCCGCCGCCGCATTTATCCGGATTATGTTGTCCAGCCTGTCAGCCGCTATGATCCCGCGGACCCGACTATCATGCATGTTCACATGCTTGTCTGTCTGGGGGCGGGTTATTTTGATTATTCTGAGGGTGATATCAGAGTCGGGGATACACCAAAAACGTCTTTGCCGGGCTTCAGTCATACAAACTATCCACCCGGAGCCGATGTTTCCGGCGATGAGCGAAGCGAAAACTGGTTCAACTCGACTGAGGTTGGGGGAACATCCTCCGGCACCGGGCTTGATATGGCGCAGACCTCACCAGATTCAGACGATATTATCGCGGACAGCATGACGGTATCCGGTGCGAGCGTAACGTTTACCGGACTTGATACAGATGACGACGATGATGAAGATGAGGACGATAACGCGCTGCCTGAAAGCTGGGTGGAAGGCACTATTGTGGAGATTAAAGCCCCCACCAACTTCCTTATCTCCACCTCGTCAGGTTGCAGCATATTTGCAAGCAAGCTCCTGACTGAAATCGCGCCGGCAGTAGGAATGCCAGTGACGTTGAGTTTTAACAGTGTTGATTACGACCTCTTCATCGCAGCATACACGCCGGGGCAGGATGCCGTACCGGGTGAGGGGGGGAGTGCAGCTAAAATTCAGGCCAGCGCAGCGCCGACGACTTACGATTACTCTCTGGGCAGCACAACCTTTACGGTGACCTGGCACGGAACAACCTATACCGTCTCTCTGGTCGCCGATTATGTCAACATGTCCGGCCTTCTGGCTGCAATTACTGAGGGGCTGACCGGGTCCGGCCTGGTGGCGCAGGATAATGGCGGAACGGTACTGATCGCTGAAGAGGCAAGCCCGTTTGCGGGCGGAGAAATTACTTCATCCTCGCTCCCGGTAGCGGTCTTTGGCGAAGCGCCTGTTTATACCGCAGGCAGTGAATCAACCGGCGGAAGTGCAGCTATCACCGCAAACGTCACATTAGCGTATAACAGCGCGACGGGTACGCCTTTTTCGGGGATGCCGGAAGGTACCCAGCGTCTTTCTCTCTCTCATAGGGGGAATGAGTACCAGATAATTTCAACTGATGGCACAACGGCTACCGTTGCGCGTCTGGTTAATGGTGCTGTTGATGCCTCCTGGCCGGGTTTTTCAGCGCGGACGATGATCGACTATGAAGCCACCGGGCTGAATGACAGTGACACATGGATGGGCCCCTTCCTGGCGAGCCCTGATAATGAAACTGTGGATATGTTTGAGGTGAATTTTTCATTCCCCAGCGGTATCTGCGGCTTCGATAACAAGGGCAAGAAGCGCATCCGGCATGTTGAGTGGGAAATCCAGTATCGGGTTTATGGTTCAGGTGCAGGCTGGATCAGTAAAACAGGTGAGTATGCGTTAAAGAACGTAAACGGCCTCGGGTTCACAGAGCGGATTGTGCTGGACTCACCGGGTCTTGTCGAGGTGCGTTGCCGTCGCCGGAATGAGCAGGGGAGTAATAACGCGCGCGACAACATGTACTGGCAGGCTCTTCGCGGGCGTCTGCTGACACGCCCTTCATCCTACCCCGGAGTGACTCTTATGGGCGTGACTGTGGAGACCGGCGGGAAACTTGCTGCACAGTCGGATCGCCGGGTTAACGTTGTGGCCACGCGTGTATATGACTCAGCCGCCGCGAGGTCAATTTCGGGCGCATTAATGCATGTGGGGAATTCTCTCGGTCTTCAGATGGATACGGAAGCCATTAGCGTGCTGGAATCGACATACTGGACACCTGATGGTGAGTATTTCGACTTTGCAACCGGAGACAGTATTTCGGCGCTGGAAATGCTGCAGAAGATAACGAATGCCGGGAAATCCTATTTCCTGCTGAGTGACGGACTGGCGTCCGTCGGGCGGGAGGGTGTCAAGCCCTGGACAGGAATAATCACACCACATGAGATGACTGAGGAGCTGCAGACCGGTTTCACCGCGCCGTCCGATGACGATTATGATGGCGTTGATGTGACCTATATCAACGGGACCACATGGGCGGAGGAAACCGTACAATGCAGGACCAGCGATAATCCTACACCGGTTAAAATTGAGGATTACCAGCTTGATGGTGTACTTAACCGGGACCGCGCGTATCAGATTGGTATGCGTCGCCTGATGAAGTACCTGCAGCAACGGGAGACTTATCAGACGACAACAGAGCTGGACGCGCTGTGCTATAACGTCGGCGATCGCATTGTTCTGACAGATGACATACCGGATTCAGCGACGACAATCAGTTGCCTCGTTGAATCCTTATCAACTGTCAATGGCGTAACGACGATGACGGTATCCGAGCCCCTGAACTGGACGTATCCGAATCCCAGAGCATTAATCCGCTATCAGGATGGTTCGGCCTCAGCGTTGATTGTCGCGACTAAGGTGGGAGACTATCAGCTGTCAGTGCCTTATCTCAGTAAGTTCGACGAGATAGATTTTTCCACGGCATCCATTGAACCGGTCAGGCTGGTGTTTTGCGATTCTTCCCGCGTGGGTTACAACGCAATAGTGTCGGAAATAGCTCCGCAATCTGACGGGACGTGTCAGGTTACCGCCAAAGAGTACCGCGCGTCATTCTACGACTACGACAACGCCAGCTATCCCGGCGACGTTGCATAAAACTGAAACATCTCTCAACAACCCGCTTCGGCGGGTTTTTTGTTATAGGGCGACTATGAGCACATATAAAACCGGCAACCCGTTGGGTTCGGCGGCTGTAAAGGATTTATTTGATAACGCCGAGAACCTCGACTTTGCACTTAACAGCCTGACCGCCTTAATCTGGACCGATCGTCTGGGCAAAACGCGTCGCTCGTTTTTCGGAATGGAGTCGGCATTTGTCACGCAGCTCATCAGCCAGGAAAGTCGGTTCAATACCTTCATCCACAGTTCGGGCTATCAGATTGTCGGTGATTACACCACCGGCCCGTTGACACTCACCGAGTATAACCAGCTCATTCGCTATAACAACGAGTTGTATAAACTCACCGCAGCGACAG
>NZ_JAWXQV010000104.1:0-44172 GCF_033843325.1 Klebsiella sp. JN_Kp126
ATCCACGGCGAGGTCCTCCATCTGCCCCTGCACCGACGGCAGGGCCAGGGCCAGCACCTCCCTGATGGCGTGGACATCCGGCGTACAGTGGAGCTTCGCGGCAATCACCGCCAGCTGCCCGGCGTCGTGGTGCGCCAGCAGGCTCTCCAGGGCGGTCAGCGCCAGCCCGGCCTCCGGGATATTCGACAGCAGGCCGCCGAAGCCAATCGGCAGCAGCAGCAGCGGCTCGAACTTCCTCGCGATGGCCAGCCACAGCAGCAGCAGGCTCACCAGCAGCATGACGGCCTGGCCGGCGCCGAGGTGCATCAGCCCCATGCCCTGAATCAGGGCGTTCAGACTTTCCATTTCGCGTCCTCTTCCTTACGCCAGGCTCAGCAGGGTGTCGCCCACCGCCACCGCGTCCCCGGATTTCACCGCGATACCGCGCACGGTCCCGGCCTGCGCGGCGCGGATTTCGGTTTCCATCTTCATGGCTTCCAGAATCAGCAGCACGTCGCCCTCGGCCACCGTCTGGCCTTCCGTGGCAATGACCTTCCAGATAGTGCCCGCCAGCGGCGCGGTCACCGGGGTGCCGGCACCTGCCGGGGCGGCTGCGGGGGCCGTGGCCTGAACGGGGGCCGCTGCCGTCAGCGGGCTGATATCGCCGCCGTCGCTGACCTTCACCACAAAGGCCCTGCCTTCCACTTCCACGGTGTAGACGCCGGAGGCGGCCGGTTTCTCTGCTTTCACAGCAGGTTTGACCTCTTCAGCCTGCGGCAGCGGCTCGAACGCCGCCGGGTTGTGGCGGTTCTCAAGGAACTTCAGGCCGACCTGCGGGAACAGGGCCACGGTGAGCACGTCGTCGATGGCGTTGTCGGCAAGCTGAATATTCTTCTCCTGCGCCTGGCGCTTCACGTCGGCTTCCAGCTGCGCCAGCTCCGGCTTCAGCAGGTCCGCCGGACGGCAGGTGATGGCTTCTGCTCCGTCCAGCACCCTGGCCTGCAGGGCCGCGTTCACCGGCACCGGGGTGTGGCCGTACTCGCCCTTCAGTATCCCGGCGGTCTCCTTCGCGATGGTTCTGTAGCGTTCGCCGGTCAGCACGTTAAGCACCGCCTGGGTGCCGACAATCTGCGAAGTCGGAGTGACCAGCGGGATAAAGCCGAGGTCTTCGCGCACGCGGGGGATTTCCGCCAGCACCTCATCCAGACGGTGGGCGGCGTTCTGCTGCTTCAGCTGGCCCTCAAGGTTGGTGAGCATCCCGCCCGGCACCTGGGCCACGAGGATACGGCTGTCGGTGCCCTTCAGCTGGCCTTCGAAGGCGTGGTATTTCCTGCGCACCTCGCGGAAGTACGCCGCGATGCTCTCAAGCTTCAGGATATCCAGGCCGGTGTCATGTTTTGTGCCTGCCAGCGTCGCCACCAGCGCCTCGGTGGCCGGGTGGCCGTAGGTGGCGCTCATGGAAGAGATGGCGGTATCGACGCCGTCAACGCCGGCCTCGATGGCCTTCAGCAGGGCCATCTCCGCCATCCCGGTGGTGGCATGAGCATGCAGGTGCAGCCTGACGTCATAGCGTTTTTTGATTTCGCTCACCAGCTCGAAGGCCGCCATCGGGGTGAGAATGCCGGACATGTCCTTAATCGCGATGGAATCGACGCCGGTCTCCAGCAGCTGTTCGGTCAGGTCGAGCCAGGTCTGCAGGGTATGGGCCGGACTGGTGGTGTAGGAGAGCGTGCCCTGGGCGTGGGCGCCGTGGCTGCGCACCGCCTGCAGGGCGGCCTGCATATTGCGCGGGTCGTTCATGGCGTCGAAGACGCGGAACACGTCCATGCCGTTTTTGACGGCGCGCTCGACGAAGCGCTGCACCACGTCATCGGCGTAGTGGCGGTAGCCGAGCAGGTTCTGGCCGCGGAGCAGCATCTGCAGCGGGGTCTTCGGCATGGCCTTTTTGAGCTCGCGCAGGCGGACCCAGGGGTCCTCGCCGAGGAAGCGGATGCAGGCGTCAAAGGTGGCGCCGCCCCAGCATTCAAGGGACCAGTAGCCCGCGTCATCGAGGGCGGCCGCAACGGGGAGCATATCGTCGAGGCGCAGGCGGGTGGCGAAAAGGGACTGGTGGGCGTCGCGCAGGACGACATCGGTAATGGCAACGGTCATGGATTCCTCCGTGAATTAAGGGTTAAGTCGGCGATGGTGGTGAATAGCGGCGGCAATCACCGGCGCCAGGCGGGCGAAGTCGTCGGCGGGCGCTACGGCGGCGGGTGCGGCCTTCGGCGCGGGAGCCGGTTCGGGGAAGAAGCGGTTGACGGCGGCGGACATGCCGCGGATGGCGAAAATCAGCAGAAACAGAAACGCCAGCACGAACCCCATGCCGAGAAACATCAGGGTGAAGCCTTCACCTAATAGCAGTGCTGCATCAGTCATAAAATAGCCTTCGGGCAGGAGGCACGATAATGATGTTATTTATCCCCGTCATCTTTCAAATTGCTTCTTTGTTGGCCAGCTTCGTTCCCCCCAGTCACTTACTTGCGTAAGCTCCCGGGGATGTAATGAGGGACATCCATGTCCCTCACCAGAGGCAGCCTTTGGCTGTTCAAATTCGTTCCAGACGAATTTGTCTCTCCCTTGCCGCCTCAAAGCAACTCGAAATCTTTTGGGTATATAACGAAAATAATAAGGGTGGATTTCCCTGGACCGCCCGGTCAGAGCCCCTGTTTATTATCGTCATAAACATCACGCCATCATTATCGTGCGAATGATATCATCCAGATTATTTGATAAAGCTTACGTTCTGGCATATTTCATCAGCGACTATCTCTTTACGCTGATTGAAAATAACTTTGTTCTGTTCAAACAGGTTATTACCATGAGTATCAATAGAAACAATTAACGGGCCAAACTCTTTCACCCGACATACCCACAGCGTTTCCGGCATACCGAGATCGCGCCACTGCGCATCTTCAATTTCTTCCACGCACACCGCGGCCACTACCGCGCAGCCGGCCGGGAATACGCAGTGCAGCGCTTTATGCTCCGCGCAGCCCTCTTCAGTGCCCTTGCCCATACCGCCTTTACCAACAATTAATTTCACGCCGGTCTTTGCAATAAATTCTTTTTCGAATTTTTCCATGCGCATGCTGGTCGTTGGTCCGACGGAGACCATTTCAAACTTATCGTCTTCGCCTTTAATCGGACGGACAATAGGCCCGGCGTGTAAAATAGCGCCGCCGCTAACATCAACGGGTAATTCACGGCCACCTTCAATTAAGCGACGGTGCGCCACATCACGACAGGTAACAATATGGCCATTGAGATAAATAATATCGCCAGCCTTAATATCGGCTAAATCTTCATCTTTAATTGGCGTAGTAAGGATTTTTTTCGTCATCAGAAATTCACTCCGCTGTGAGACATAATGGTGTAGTTCAAGTCTTTATCAAAAACGATATGCCCTTTCCGGTGTGACCAGCAGCCCACGTTCACCGCCACCCCAATGGTAGAAGGATGACGCGCGGTGTTTTCAATATTCACGCCCATAACGGAGGTATTACCGGACATCCCCTGCGGCCCAAGGCCAATTTTGTTAATACCGTCTTCCAGCATTTTTTCCAGCGAGGCCGCACGTTCATTTTCATTATGCGAACCGATCGGACGCATCAGCGCTTTTTTCGACAGCAGCGCCGCCGTTTCAACGGAGGTCGCCACGCCCACGCCGACCAGCAGCGGCGGACACGCGTTCAAACCGTAGCTGGTCATCACGTCGAGAACAAAGCGGGTAACGCCTTCATAACCCGCGCCCGGCATCAGCACCATCGCTTTCCCCGGCAGGGAACAGCCGCCGCCAGCCATATAGGTATAAATGCTGCACTGGTCAGAATTGGGGACAATCTCCCAGAACACCGTCGGCGTGCCTTTACCCACGTTTTTGCCGGTATTGTATTCATCAAAAGTCTCAACGCTGTTGTGGCGCAGCGGGGAATCCACGGTCGCTTTAATCACCGCTTCACGCAGCAGCGCTTCCAGCTCGCCGATCAGCGGGAAGTTCGCCCCGCACTCCACCAGAAACTGAATCACGCCGGTATCCTGGCAGGAAGGGCGATCCAGCTCCTTTGCCAGACGCTGGTTCTCAATCATGGTCGTAAAGATGACGTCAGCCAGTTTACTGGTCTCTTTTTTATGCAAATCTTCCAGTTTTGCAGTGACGTCATCAGGTAAGACTTTGCCGGTATACCCCACAAATTTGGCCATCACATTGGTCATATGGGATATCTGTTCACTTTTGCTCATACAGGCTCCTTAGTCAGGACAGCTTCCGTTCATTACGGATGAAAAGGGAAAAGGATTGGCAGCAGAATCAGGCTGACAATGGTGGAAACGATAATCAGAGGGATGCCGGATTTGGCGTAGTCGACAAACTTATAGCCACCTGCCGACAGCACCATCATGTTGGCAGGCATACCGATTGGCGTAGCGTAGGCGCAAGAACTGCCGATAACCGTCGCCATTAGCACCGCACGAGGATCGGCGCTCATGCCCGCGGCAATCGACAGGCTCACCGGTACTAACAGCGCGACGGTCGCGGTGTTGGACATGAAGTTAGTCATAATGATGGACAGCGCAAAGACCACCACCAGCAGCATAAACGGCGAAGAGTTTTGTCCCAGCATGCCAATCACGTGATCCGCCACCAGTTTTCCCGCCCCGGTCATTTCCAGCGCTTTCGCCAGCGCCAGCGTGCCGCCGAAGATAAAAATGGTCTGAGAATCAATGGCTTTATAGGCCTGCTTTTCTGTAAGTACGCCGGTAACCACCAGCACCAGCGCGCCGATACAGCCTGCTACCGCCAGACTCACACCGGTCTGCTTTTCGAAAATCATGCCGAGGATCGTGGCGATCAGAACAACCAAAGAGAGGATCTGCTTCCAGCGCGGAACGTGGCTGTAATCGCGCTGTTCACCGATGCTGCCAACTGCACCGCTGTTCGGGTGATTGGGCAGGAATTTATAGCCGATGGTCAGGAAGTAAATAACGCCGCAAATCAGCATCGGTAAACCGACTTTGGCATATTCAAAAAAGCCAAAACCGCTGCCAATATTCTGCAAAGCTGACTGCGCAATCAGGTTGCCCGGCGCGCCAATCAACGACAGGTTACCGCCGAGCGCGGCGGCAAAAACCAGCGGCATCAGTAACCGGGAACGGGCAAAGCCTGATTTCGCCGCCACGCCGATAACGACCGGGATCAGTACGGCTGCGGTACCGGTATTGGAAAGAAAACCGGACATCACGCCAACCACGACCATAATGGTAAAAATCAGCTGTTTTTCCGTTTTCGCGAAGCGCGTAATCACGCCCCCCACCTTATTCGCCATCCCGGTTTCAAATAGCGCCCCGCCGACGATAAACATGGCGACGAAGAGAATAACGTTGGTGTCGATAAAGCCGGCGAAAGCCTGCTTGAGATTGAGCACGCCGGTAAGCACCAGCGCGACGCAAACCACCATAGATGTGACCGCGAGGGGGATTTTTTCCCACACGAACATGGCGATAGCAAACACCAGCAAACATAGGGTAATGGTAATCGGTTCCATATTTATAGTTATCCCATCAATGATATATGATATTGTATCCAATATTGACGGGAGGGAAATTATTCCCATACAAAGAGTAAGTCAACGCGTTTTTTTCGAAAGCTTCAGGATTGAGATCTTTATCAAAATCTTGCGAAAGCAGTCACTTATCGAAACTTATTTATGAAATGAATAAGTAAGGCGCCTGCAGCGGTCCTACAGGCGATGCGATCAAGCGGAGGGTTCTTCGACGTAGCGCGTTAGCATGTTCTCCATCGAACGGATAATATGCTCGCGCATTCGCTGGCGCGCCAGCGCTTCATTATGCTGCTCCAGGGCCTGTAAAATCCCCTTGTGCTCGCGGATGGAAATGATCGCGTACTCTTCCTCAGTGACCTTATGTCCCATCGAAAGCCCGTTCCACATATTGCTGAGCAGCAGCTTCATTTTGCCATTTCCCGCCGCGTTCCATATCTCCATATGAAACGCCTGGTTCAGGTCTGAATATTCAGCTGAGTTATTTTCCGCCAGTGCTTTTTCCGCAGAGTAATGCACTTCGGCAATGCGCGAAATGTCCGTCCCGGGACGACACGCTTTAGCGACTGCTTCACTCTCCAGCAGCGCGCGAATCTCATAATGCTCGCGGATCGTTTGTTCGTTAATTCCCAGCACGACCGCCCCTTTATTGGGCCGGACTTTAATCAGCCCATCCGCAGCCAGTATCTGAAACGCTTCACGCACGGGCATACTGGACACGCCGACCATGGTGGCGATCCCTTCAAGGGTAATTTCTTGCCCTTCAACTAAATCTCGCGACAGTATAGCTTTACGTAATACTGCCGCGACCTGCTCTTTCGCTGAAAGAAGCTTAATTTTCCCTAATCGAGGCTTCTGCACTTTCCCAATCCTTCATGTGTTGACGCATTATTTCTGCCAGAGAGAGGAAATAACGCTGCGTTTCCTGCGCGATCTCGGCGCGATCGCCCTGACGAATAGCCTCCATCAGAGAGCTGAGTATTTGCGCCGACTCCTGATTATCCTCTTTCAGATACAGAATGACATAACCGATATAACCATCCAAAAACTGCTGATAAATCTTTTCCAGATAGCGATTATCAATATAAGAAATGAGCGTCTCGTGGAACGCCAGCTCTCGCGCTCGCTCACCGGGATGCCCCAGCGCGCGTGCGCTGGCCGCCAGCGATTCGCCCGCCGCTGCGGGTACCAATGAAAAAAGCTCCGTTGCCATCACCGCAATGGTCCGGAAAATATGGCTGACGTGGTCAGGCGCCAGCCTGGCGACCTGCATATGGCGGTTTGGCAAACGCACCAGAAACCCTTCCTGCTCAAGGGCCTGTAGCGCTTCCCGAACCGGCATACGAGAAAGCCCCAGCTGTTCCGCAATACTCTCCTGCGCGAGTTCATCCCCCGGTTTCATGCTACCGGAAAGGATCTCGTAACGGAGCATTTGCGTAATGTGGTCCCTGGTCTGCTTTCTTTCGATTTTTTTCACAACGTCCTCGTTTATTACCGCTCAAGACGCGGGAAGTTTAGCAGATTTACCAGCAGGTTGAGTCATTCAGGGGTGGGAGAAAGCCATAAAAAAGCCGGAACCCAGGCTCCGGCTTTTCTTTTCATGAAACGTTATTTATTCACAAAGTCTTCGCCAAGGGCGATATCTTTCTTCAGCGTATCCAGCATCCCCTCCAGCGCCTGCTGCTCAAACGCGCTCAGCGTGCCGATAGACTGACGCTGCTCTACGCCATTTTTGCCTAACAGCAGCGGCTGTGAGAAGAAACGGGCATATTGACCATCACCTTCAACGTAGGCGCATTCCACTATCCCTTTCTCTCCCTGCATGGCACGAACCAAGGAGAGACCGAATCGCGCGGCGGCCTGTCCCATCGAGAGCGTTGCTGAGCCGCCACCGGCTTTTGCTTCCACAACTTCAGTACCGGCGTTTTGAATGCGCTTAGTCAAATCGGCCACTTCCTGCTCGCTGAAGCTGACGCCCGGAATTTGTGACAATAAAGGAAGGATAGTCACGCCTGAGTGGCCGCCAATCACCGGAACCTCAACATCTGATGAAGATTTGCCTTTCAGTTCGGCAACAAAGGTATTCGAGCGGATAATATCCAGCGTTGTGACGCCAAAGAGCTTGTTCTTATCGTAAACACCGGCTTTTTTCAGCACTTCTGCGGCAATCGCCACGGTGGTGTTCACCGGGTTGGTAATCACCCCGACGCAGGCCTGCGGACAGGTTTTGGCGATTTGCTGTACCAGATTTTTCACAATACCGGCATTAACATTGAATAAATCGGAGCGATCCATGCCGGGCTTACGCGCTACGCCCGCGGATATCAGCACCACATCAGCGCCTTCCAGCGCAGGGGTGGCGTCTTCGCCGGAAAAACCTTTGATTTTTACATCGGTAGGGATATGGCTTAGATCAACCGCCACGCCCGGGGTTACCGGAGCAATGTCGTACAACGAGAGTTCTGAACCTGAAGGCAGTTGGGTCTTAAGTAGTAGGGCAAGCGCCTGGCCAATTCCACCAGCGGCGCCGAGGACTGCAACTTTCATCCTAAACTCCTTATTATGGTTAAAATAGTCTTTCGTTACTCCGTCGCCTGGACCTTAATTCACAAGATGAACAATTACAATAATTATGGCTGAAGAATGCGTGGTCGTGCGCAGCGATGCAGCAGCTTCGCATTTTCCTCCCTGAGACTGACCATCCAGCAAAGCGTAGTACCGGATCGACTGTTGGTTACAATACACCCAGCACATTGAGCAGAACAACATCATTTAATAACATTTCATTTACTTTTGTGGCAATTTGCGCGCCGTGACGAAAGCATGTTCCTTATTAGGGTTTTTTGCTAAAATATGCGCCCTTCATAACATTATTTACGCTTCTCCCCTGCGGATTATTTGCATAAAAATGCATGTTTATGCATAATGATGTTGTTTTTACCACCATAATTGGGTGACTTATGCGTAGTTCGGCAAAACAAGAAGAACTGGTTAAAGCGTTTAAAGCGCTGCTTAAAGAAGAGAAATTCAGCTCTCAAGGTGAAATCGTTCAGGCCCTGCAAGAGGAAGGCTTCGATAATATCAATCAATCGAAAGTCTCACGTATGCTCACCAAGTTTGGCGCCGTACGCACGCGTAACGCCAAAATGGAAATGGTTTACTGCCTGCCCGCCGAGCTTGGCGTCCCGACGACCTCCAGCCCGCTAAAAAACCTGGTGCTGGATATCGATTATAACGATTCGGTCGTGGTTATTCATACCAGCCCAGGCGCAGCGCAGCTGATCGCCCGGCTTCTGGACTCCCTTGGCAAAGCCGAAGGGATTCTCGGCAGCATTGCGGGTGATGACACTATCTTTACCACCCCGGCCAGAGGTTTTACCGTTAAAGAGCTGCATGACGCCATTCTCGTCCTGTTTGAGCAGGAACTCTGATGCCCTTCCCTCTGGTTAGCGCCAGAGGGTATCCCTTCAAAAAATTATCATTTCTTTAACATTTTGTGTGTTTTTCCGCTTCTATACATTCATTTACGTGATGAAACCGGCTTAAGCGCACAAAAGATCAAATTCACCTATCCTTATGATTTTATTAGCCATAATGACCACACGTGGCGAAGAAAAGACATTTCTAATTCTTATACGTTATAAAAAAGACATTTCTTTGTAATTATTTACATGAAAAACAATTAGCAAGGTATTAATATTTTCAGTGATTAGTGTATACTTGATTTTGTGATGAGGGTCACGAAACAAAGACCCCCAACAAAAAGATTCGACGAGGTGAACATCATGAAAATCAAAACCACTGTAGCAGCATTAAGCATCCTTTCCGTTCTGTCTTTCGGCGCCTTCGCCGCTGACTCTATCAACAGCGAACAGGCTCAAGGCCGTCAGGCAATCGGCACCGTTTCCGTCGGCGCGGTAAGTTCTTCCCCGATGGATATGCACGAAATGCTGAACAAAAAAGCACAAGAAGAAGGTGCTTCTTCATACCGCATTATTGAAGCACGTACCGGTGACCACTGGCACGCAACGGCTGAACTTTATAAATAAGATTTAACGATTGTCGGTCATTAACTGAAACAGAATCTCTCCAGCGGCCCCAGGTTCATTAAGCCTCCCGCCGCTGCAAATATTAAGGTTGGAGAAAAAATTATGAAAAGCGCAATTATCATCGCATCCCTGGGTCTGGCTTCCGTTCTCTCTTTCGGCGCAAACGCCGCCGTTAATCAAGTGAACGCCGAACAGGCGCAAAATCTGCAGTCCATGGGCACCGTTTCCGTTTCTCAGGTAGGCAGCGCGCCGATGGATATGCGTCAGGAACTGGCGGCTAAAGCTGAGAAAGAAGGCGCCAGCAGCTACCGTATTATTGAGGCCCGTACCGGCGATAACTGGCACGCTACGGCTGAGCTGTACAAATAAACCCTCGTCGTCTTATCCGACGACTTGCCCCCGCTCCGTCGGGGGCTTTTTTATGACTGCCGCACATTAAAACGCAGCTCCCCTTCCAGCTCCTCTTCCGCCTCATCAAAGAGCAGAATTAACGCGCCGAAACGCCGCCGCTGATTATCGCTTAAATGAATAAACTCAATCTCCAGCGGTAAGGGTAACAGCCCGGCGGTCACGGCTTCCCACAGAGAATCCAGGTTATTCACTTTCTCACGCGCTAAAGCAAAGGTACGAGAAAACTCACGATAAAAATCCTGCTGCTCAGCTATTTCATCAAAATCAAAGGTATAGGTAGTCATTGCCCGCATCCCGTCCACACCTGCAACTTTTCATAGCCCGGTCATCCCGGCGTGTAGTTCCACTCTGACGGCGGAATTCATACTCTGAGCGTTAAGTATAGCGATAAAAAAACCGACGCTTCGGCGTCGGTTCTGGCGGTTAGCTGTTGGTTAACACATGCTGGTACTTATGCAGCATCTCCACCAGCCTTCGTACCGGCTCGGTCACCTGCGGAGAGGCTTCCCAGCGCTCTAATTTTTGCTGGTAGATATCCAGTTCATCAAGCAAGCGGGCAAAATAGTAGCGGCGCTTATCATCACTACTGGCTGAAATGACGCGATCCGCGGTACGTCGCAGCTGCCGGTGAAAGGCCGACAGATCGTCATTTATCGGTACCGGCGCATCGCGCAGACGCTGATGCGCGATAATCAGGGTCAGCGCCAGACGAAAGCGGGCGATATCGCCAGGGAATTTATTCAGCAACAAAAAGAGCTGACGATACAGGGCCGGCAAGTGGTTCTCTTTACGTCGCGCCATATTGGTGGTCAGCGATGATACCGCCGCCGAGACAAACTGGTTGAGCAGCACGCGGCCGGTGCGGGCCTGCGAATTATCACGCACCAGCAGGATCACCATCAGCGCAAGGAAGCATCCGACAATCTGACCCAGGGCACTATCAAGAAACTGGTTGAATTCAAACTTCATCGGATTGTCGAGCACCAGAATATTAATGGTGCTGGCCAGCGCCCCCAGCGAACCGAGCCGCCGCTTTTGTACCTCGATGCCGATAAAAAAGGCCATCACCGCCAGGCTGATACACAGCAGCAGCATACTTTGCTGCGTCGCGGGCATAATCACGAGGAAAAACAGCGCCCCCAGCGGTAACGCCGCCAGCGTGCCGTAGAGGAAATCGATAGCTACCATCCGCGGATTAGGTAAACGCATCGCTAAGGCCGTGACAACCGCAATCATGACCATCGCCCCGCTTCCTGAAGTCCAGCCGGTCCACAGCCAGAACAGCGTACCGAGGATACAGGAGATAGACGTACGCCAAAAGTTGACCATCGCATGGTGCCGCTCGGCGGATTCCGCCTTCACCACCACTTCGCCTTGCAGCACTTCTTCTTCAATACGGCTGATTTTGGTATTGCCGACCACGCCCCGCTTCAAAAGCAGATAGCGCGTCGCAGCGCCTACCCAGCTGTAGATTGTTACCGGCGTATTGTGCTCTCCCTTCCAGGTCAAGAAGCGGCGCATCCGCTTTAGCTGGCGGTGCACGTCCTGCACGGTCTCGACCGGTTCAGCAAACAGCTCGCGGTAATCATCCGTCACCATCTCAGGGCGTGTATTCTGAATCAAATAGGTTTCACAGGCCTGAGTAATTAAGGTCAGAGAGAGGGTATTGATCGCCTTCAGCCGCTGATTCACTTTTGCCCAGCGCGAGGACTCCATGATCAAGTTGCCGCGCATCCCTTCCAGCCCGTTGGTACGACGCACCAGCGCGCTCCAGGCCTTATCGACGTCATCTTTATCACCATGCGCCACGCAAAGCTGCATCAGGCGATAGTGATCGATCAGCAGATTATCCAGTTCAAGGTCGATCTCTTTTTTAATCGAACGCGGAGAAAACAGCAGGTCGGCCACAATGGCGCTGACGATACCGATGACAATCTCACTGCATCGCTCAACGGCGAACTGCGGCGCCAGCATCGGCTCTTCATGAATAGTGATAATAATGATAAGCGCGGTATAGCCCGCCAGGCCCCAGGCATAGGAGTTCTCAACCCGCACCAGCGAGGAGATCCAGGTGCAGAATCCGGCCCACAGGCAGCATACCAGCACCATCAGCAGCGGGGCGCGGATCATCAGGATGATGATCGCCAGCGCGGCGATACAGCCGATAAAGGTGCCGGCGATACGCAGCATCCCGCGATAGCGGATCGCCCCGGAGTAAGGCTCCCCGCCTGCGGCAAACGCCGGGCCGGCAGCAACGATGGCGGCGGTCAGCACCGCCCAGCGCGGCGTTTCCAGCTGAAAATGAAAACCGACGAATAACGCCAGCACCACTGCGCAGGCTAACTTAACGGCGAAGCGGAGATGCCGGAGTTCGATGGTGAAGATCCCCATGGCGATTAACCGAACTCACGCAGGCGCATCGCCAGTTTCTGGAAGAAGTTTGCCTGCCGGGTATCGCGATCCTCTTTACCTGTAATCACCACCGTCGCGGTGGTCCCCGCAGGCCAGAGATTGCCCTGCTGTTGATCGAGATGAATACGTACCGGCACCCGCTGCGCCAGACGTACCCATTCAAGGTTAGAATCAATAGAGGCTAGCCCTTTTGAATCGCTGCTGCTGCTGGTATTAGTGACGCCAGCGGCAATGCTGTCGACGGTGCCCCTGAGGGTGTGTACGCTTCCCAGCGGGGTAATTTCAGCACGAAAACCGGGGCGCACGCCCTCAAGCTTGGTCTCTTCAAGATAGGCCATAACGTAGAAGGTATTCTGCTTCACCAGCGCAACCGCGGTGGAGCCTCGGGTGATAAACTCGCCGCGGTAAACGTTCAGGTTGGTCACCCAGCCGTCGGCCGGGGCGCGAATCACCGTACGTTCAAGGTCAAGCTTCGCCAGGTCGCGACTTGCCGTCGCTTTGGCTAATTGATGCTCAACGGTTTGCAGAACGTTATTCGCCTGGTCTATCTCTTCCCGGGACATGGCCTGGACGCCAAGGCGGTTACGACGGCCGGCTTCGACGCGTTTCTCCTGCGCCAGAGTCTGATAGTAGGAGACATCGGCTTCAGCCTCGGCTAACGCCTTCTGGTAACGCGGCTGGTCAATGACGAACAAAACCTGGTCTTTCTTAACCAGTTGGTTATCCTTGATATTCACCTGCGAAATCAGGCCGGAGACATCGGGAGCGATGGCCACAATATCCGCACTAAAACGCGCATCGCGCGTCCAGGGCGAGGCGGTGTAATACACCCATGCGCGAAAAATCGCCATAAATGCAAGGATAACCAGTATCACAGTGATTGCGGTACGGAGGATATTTCTTGTTAGTGTTTTCACATCAACCTCAAACGAACAAACGTGATATCAGATAAAACAGGCAGCAATATAGCGCGGTATTAAACAGTGCCGGGTGCCAGACAAAATCATAGATGCCCGTTGGAACCAGCAGGCGGTGCACCAGCCAGAAGATGGCTAGCGACAATAGCAATTCAAAGAAGATCGGCGGAAACGACAAGCCGAAAATCACAATGACAGGAAACAGACTCATGATGACCTTGATAAGAAGCGTACAGGTGATATGCGCGATGCGTTTATTATTAAGCTAACTATATAGTAACGTAACAATTGCGGTCTTATCTATAATGTGTGATCTAAATCACTTTTAAGCCAGAGTGAATAATGGAACGATTAAAACGCATGTCCGTTTTTGCCAGAGTGGTCGAATTAGGTTCATTCACCGCCGCGGCCCGCCAGCTCCAGATGAGCGTTTCTTCCATCAGCCAGACGGTAGCCAAACTGGAAGATGAACTGCAGGTTAAGCTACTCAACCGCAGTACGCGCAGCCTTGGCTTAACAGAAGCGGGAAAAATATATTATCAAGGCTGTCGGCGAATGCTGTTCGAAGTCCAGGATGTCCATGAGCAGCTGTACGCGTTTAACAATACGCCCATCGGTACGCTGCGCATCGGCTGTTCTTCAACTATGGCACAGAATGTCCTGGCTCGCATAACCGCCGATATGCTCAAAGAGCACCCGGGCCTCTCAATCAATCTGGTCACAGGCATTCCCGCGCCGGACCTGATTGCGGACGGCCTGGATGTGGTTATTCGCGTGGGAGCGCTGCAGGATTCCAGCCTCTTTTCCCGCCGCCTGGGCTCCATGCCGATGGTGCTCTGCGCGGCAAAAAGCTACCTTCAGCACGCCGGATGTCCGGAAAAACCGGCGGATCTCGCCAGCCACTCGTGGCTGGAATACAGCGTCCGGCCGGATAACGAATTTGAAATCATCGCTCCGGAAGGGATTTCAACCAAGCTGATCCCTCAGGGCAGATTCGTCACCAACGATCCGATGACGCTGGTGCGCTGGCTGACGGCAGGCGTCGGCGTGGCTTACGTTCCGCTGATGTGGGCGATCGAAGAGATCAACCGCGGCGAACTGGAGATCCTGCTGCCGAGCTACCAGTCCGATCCGCGACCGGTATACGCGCTGTATACCGAGAAAGATAAGCTGCCGCTGAAGGTACAGGTATGCATTAATTACCTGACTGAGTATTTCGTCGGGGTGGCGAAGATTTACCAGGGGATGCACGGCCGGGGGATTGCCCGCTAGCGGCCCGAGCCCGCCACAGAGGGTAAGAACAGATTATCGGGCCCAGCATCGGAAATAATCTGCGTTACGTCGCGGAGATTGCCGATACGCACCTCGCCGGAACGATCAAATTTGCTTTTGTCGATTAATAATAGCGACTGTGCCGCCCGTTTCAGAAGCAGCGATTTGTAGGCGGCATTATTGGCGCTGGAATCCCAGAGTACGCCATCGTTATCGATCCCCTCGCAGGAAAAAATAAACAGATCGATCTCCAGCGATTTGACCTGAGAGAACAGCGCCGGATTAACGTAATAACCATACTGACGCAGGAGCTGCCCCCCGGCGCTGATCAGCTGGATCCGCTCACGGCGGCCCAGCTCTACGCAGACCGGATGGCTATTGGTAAACACCGTCAGGGTCATATTCGGTAGCTGACGCGCCAGAAACCAGCAGGTTGAGCTGGCATCCAGGGCGATCGTCATCCCTTCATCAATCCACGCCAGCGCCGTACGCGCGATATCAGATTTATGGGCATAATGGCTTTTCACGCGGCTATGAAAAGGCTTCTCGCCGTTGTGATTGTTACGCTGGAGAACGCGCGCCTGCCCGTGGCTACGCTGAAGACGCCCCTGCTTCTGCAGCTCGCTCAAATCGCGACGAATGGTCTCGATACTGACCTGCAGCAGATGGGACAACGCTTCGGTGGTTAAGGTGTGATGCTGGTTGAGTAGTTCGACTATCTGCTGCTGACGCGCGGCTTTCATCGCGACTCCGCGGAGGTGATTTGCGCTTTCGCCGCGGGCGAAAGCGCCTTGAGAAGTATCAGGCGGTACCGCCGACGGTGAGTTTATCCACTTTGAGCGTTGGCTGACCGACGCCAACCGGTACGCTCTGGCCCTCTTTGCCGCAAACGCCGACGCCGCTGTCCAGCTTCAGATCGTTCCCCACCATCGAAATCTGCTGCATCGCTTCGATACCTGAACCGATAAGCGTCGCGCCCTTCACCGCTTTGGTCACTTTACCTTTTTCAATCAGGTAGGCTTCAGACGTGGAGAAGACAAATTTCCCGGAGGTGATATCCACCTGACCGCCGCCGAAGTTCGGCGCGTAGATGCCGTAATCGACCGATTCGATAATCTCCTGCGGCGTAGATTTCCCCGCCAGCATGTAGGTGTTGGTCATACGCGGCATAGGCAGGTGCGCGTAGGATTCGCGACGACCGTTACCGGTTGGCGCCACGCCCATCAGCCTGGCGTTGAGCTTGTCCTGCATATAGCCTTTGAGAATGCCGTTTTCGATCAAAACGTTATACTGGCCCGGCGTGCCTTCATCATCAATGGCAAGGGAGCCGCGACGGTGAGCAATGGTGCCATCATCCACTACGGTGCACAGCTCAGAGGCCACCAGTTCGCCCATATGGCCGCTGAATACCGACGTCCCGCGACGGTTAAAGTCACCTTCCAGGCCGTGACCGACGGCTTCATGCAGCAGGACGCCAGGCCAGCCCGCGCCCAGCACAACCGGCAGCATCCCGGCAGGCGCCGCGACGGCGGTCAGGTTGACCAGCGCCATACGCACGGCTTCTCTCGCCCAAACATCCGCGCGAACGTCGCCATCCTGCGAGTCCAGGAAATAGTCGTAGCCAAAGCGGCCGCCGCCGCCGCTGGCGCCGCGCTCGCGTTTGCCATCCTCTTCCACCAGCACGCTGACGGAAAGGCGAACCAGCGGGCGAACGTCCGCCGCCAGCGTGCCGTCGGTGGCGGCGACAAGAATTAACTCGTAGACGCCGGTCAGGCTGGCGGAAACTTCCTGCACCCGCTTATCGGCCGCGCGGGCGGTTTTATCTACCCGGCGCAGAATATCCAGCTTCTCTTCCCGGCTCATACTTTGCAGCGGATCGATGCTGGTATAGAGGGAACGATGTTCCACCCCACCAAGGGTATGCACTTTACCATCCCCATGGTCGCGTACAATGGTGCGGGCCGCCTGTGCGCTCTGTTCCAGCGCCAGTCGACTAATCTGGTCAGCATAGGCAAAGCCGGTTTTTTCCCCGCTCACCGCGCGGACGCCAACGCCCTGGTCGATATTGTACGAACCATCTTTAATGATGCTGTCTTCAAGAACCCAGGACTCGTGATAGCTCGACTGAAAATAGAGATCGCCGTAATCCAGACGGCGCTCGGCCAGCTGGCCAAGAATGGTAAACAGATCCTGATGATTCAGGCCGTTTGCCGACAGTAATTGTTCACTTACCAGGTTCAGACTCATCGTTTTGCTACTCGTTTGTTGCCGCCTCAGGGGCGGAAATAAAAAAGGCTATCTATTGAGAGTGCGGTAATTACGCACAATCGTCAAATCATTGCTTTTTGTCGCTCCGCGCCTGGCGCAGCACTTCGTTAATTTGCGGCTGATCGATAGGACCGGTGATGCGATAGCGCAAAATAGAGACCTTGTTCCACAGCGGCCCCAGTACCTTACTGGCAGCAAAGACCGCGGCGCCGATAATCGGGTTAACGGCAAAGGCCGCGGCGACGCCCACGGTCGCAGAAATCTCCGGCGCGACCACGGCCTGCATATCCAGCTGACGACGCACGAGATCCACCGACCCCTTCATGGCGATATCCGCTTCCAGACCATCGACCAGCGTATCGTCGGTATGCAGAACGCCGTCTTTAATCCACGCCGTACTGCGAATGGAATCAAAGTAGAACCCTTCGCTGAACGTATCGCTAAAGTCGAAGCGCAGCTTGCGCAGCAGCGCGTCAACGCTCAACAAACGCAGAAGCTGGCCGGCATGACCGGTGCTGAGGTCGGTAAATTCGCCTTTTCCAAGACGGCTTTTGAGGATCCCGTTAAGCGAGGCAACGTCGGGCTGCCACGGCGGCGCACGCCAGTGCAGGTCATAATCAATATCAAACGACGAACCTTTTACCGGCGTGGAGACGCCGAAGAAGTTCACGAAATCGTCGGTTTTATTGCCGTGCAGCTTACCTTTCAAAGAGGTTCGTACGCCCGCCGGCGCGCTCACCCATACGCCATCGGTCGTCAGACGGCCAAAACCGGTATCGACCAGTCCGTTCGCCAGCGTCAGGGTATCGCCGCGAATATCAAAATCCCCTTCGATACGGCCATATTTTTGCCCCCACAGCCAGCACTCGGCGCAGCGAAGCTGAAGGTCCGGCCAGCCGTGGAAATCAATGTTGGTATCGGCCAGCGGGGCGCTGCTTTTTTCTGTACCGCGGCTTTTCGCCGCCGTTGGGTTGTAGTAGAGATAGCGAATGGCCGCCAGCCACGGGGCGTTCTTCCGCATCGTCAGGGTTGCGTTGACTTCACGCCCCTGGGCTTCGATCTTCGTTCCCCCGGCATCGGGCCGGGAGACAAGGCTAACGTTATTCCAGCTCTGCCCCGCCATCGTTAACGCTGGCGTTCGCAGCGTGACCTGCTCCGGGAAGACGAGATTACTGCTGACGTCATTCGCCGCTCCGCCCTGGAACAGCGCCAGCCACTGCGCGCCATCCATCGGCGGCATATTCAGCTCCACGCCTGGCTGCTCGGGAAGCGGAGAAACGGCTTTACTGTCCGTGGTTAAAATAGCGCGGTCCAGGGTCAGCTTATGACCCAGCAGCCAGCGGCTATTAATATGGTTCTTCGCCCCCATGGAGCCGGCCAGATTAAAACTGCTTAAGCCGCCATCGACCTTAATTTTTACCGGCAACGGCTCCCCGGCCTGCTTATCTAACGGTGCAGGTAAGTGACTACTTACACTCTTCAGGTCAGCGTTGAGGTCAACCTTATAGGCCGCGCTACCGCGATACGGAAGCTCAATCGCGACTTTTCCGTCCCAGGGCACGCTGCCGCTCAGGGTGCCGTCCAGGGATTTCGGCAATAAACCGGTACGCGCAGGCTGCCAGTTGGCGTTCATCCCGACGTTCACGAGAAATGCTTTCGCGCCTTCGGTGGTCGAGAAATCAAGATTCAGCGGCTGATTAAACCAGCTCGCGCTCATCGGTTCGCTTTTCAGGTCGCCGTTTACAAAGCTGAATTTACCGCTCAGGTTCTGCAATGTGGTATCGATAGGCTTGATAAACAAGCTGTTATTGTTCAACCGGACATCACCTTTAGCGGTGGTCATCTCGCCATCCAGGGGGATATCAAGATGTAAGCGAGCGCTAACATTACCGTCCAGCTGGAGCTCATCCAGCGCCGCGCCCAGCGTCTCTTTCAGCGGCGTCTCGTTAAAATAAGGGCCAACCTCTTTACCCGGGCCGTTAACGTCGGCATCAATCAGCAGCTTTTCTCGCGAATAGTCGGGAATCACCGCATCGAGATTGCTGGCGGTCACGTTGCCGAGCATCGCCTTATCGGCCTTCATCCATAGCCCATCATTGATAAAGTTAAGGTCGATATTAAGCCCGGTAAGCGCGGGCCAGTCAGGCTGAAAGGCAAAGGTGGCGTTCTTGAGCGGCACCGTGACCTGGAATTGCCCCTCATTATGCTTGTACGGGAAAAGATGCGGGTTACCGCCATAAGCCAGCGTAGCATCGGTGGCCTGACCGCCTTTAATGGCTCCGCTGAGGTAATCCACCAGCGCTTTGCCCATCAGATTTTCCGGGAAGTAGCGCCAGGCCTGTCCGCCATCGTTGGTACTGATACCGGCCAGAATACCGAGCCAGGGTTCGTCACCCTGCGGCTGCAGATAGCGGAACCCACCGCGAGCGCGAACGCCGGTAGCCTGTACGTCAATATCGCGACCATCGAGCATAAAACCCTTGTCATTCTTCACCCAACTGAGGGTCGCATCGCCTTTAGCGATCTCCAGCGGCGCACGAAAGACCGTTTCATAGGGCATTTTCGCCTGCGTCATGCTGGCATGCAGAGTACCGTTTTCTACGCTCCCGGCAATGTTGCCGGAGAAATGCTCAGCCCCTGGCAGCAGCTTCCACTGCTTCCAGGACATGTCGCTCCAGTCCGCCCGGAAGCGCGTTTTTTCCGCCATTTGCAGCGGAATATCCAGCGCCAGAAGATTGATTTTGCCGTCCGGCTGCGTCGTACGCCAGATTTCGCCCAGCGACGGAGCCAGTTTATCCGCCATCGGCTGCAGCCCGGTCAGACCGCTAAGGTTAAGGTTGCTGGCGCGAATGCGCAGCTCATCGCTGCGTTGACCATTTTTTCCGCCCACATCCTGAGCCGGGATCCACGCCATCGACAGCGCGCCGCGCGGCCAGGGTTTGTCATCCATCGAGATGCGCGTATCAGGGATGTGAAAGCCCCAGCTTTGATTATCGCGATAGATGTGCGCCGTCAGATTATCAACCGACAGATGGTGCTTCTCTTTATCGCCCTGCCAGCTGGCGCCGCCTTTTTTAAGCCATACATCGCCGCTGGCGACATCGCCTTTGTCGATAGTCATCCAGCCTTCCAGGCTAAACCGCGCGCTCTGCAGGGCGATGTTGTCCTGCATCCAGCGCCCAAGCCACGGCTTAACGTCGATATCATCCGCCTGAAGCCAGACGCGCCCCTTATTGAGCAGGCCGTCTTCATCGCGCAGGTCCATTCGCACCTGCATCACGCCGTGCTGGCCGGTCAGGCTGCTGAGGCTAAGCTGCCCCTCCGCGCGATGGCGATTTTTACCGTTCAGCCAGGTAAGCTGCGGAATGGTGAGCTCCGCACGCTGGCCGGAGATGGTCAGAAAGCTCAGATGGCTATCGCGAAGAATAAAGTGATCGAACTGGCGGAGGAAAAGATCGCTGATACGGTCGGTTTTCAGCCCTTCACCGCTATTATTCGTTTGAATGGGGGTATTGGTATGAACCTGCAGCTGCCAGAAGGTCAGATCGCGAAACTGCCAGCGCATATGAAGCAGGCTTTGCCAGACGTCGAGCGCCAGGGTGACGCGTTTAGCGGAAAGCTCGCCGCCATCATTCAGGCCGGCCTTAACATCGCGGACATCAAGCGTCGGGCCAAAAGTCTGCCAGCTGGCGACAATATTTGAAGCATCGACCGGTACGCCGGCCATCGCGGAGACTTTTTCCAGCACCTGCGGACGCCAGCTGTTTAACTGCGGCAGAACGAGACGCAGACCGCTCACCAGCAGTGCGACGACAACAATCAATGTTGCCACGGTGAGCAGTAATATCCCGGGCAGTCGCCTCACGCATCTCTCCTTGTCAGCCTGTTACGCGTCATCCTTTTGCCCGCCTGTTTATCCCGACATCAGCAAGCAAAACGGATGATTACATCATTACTACATCAAACTGCTCTTGATTATAGAGCGGTTCAATTTGCACTTTGACCTGCTTACCGACAAAGATCTCGACTTCTGCCAGCGCGTGCGACTCTTCCCCTTTCAGCGTTTCCGCTACCGCAGGAGAAGCATAGACCAGGAACCGGTCGGAATCGTAGGCATGATGCACGCGCACGATTTCGCGCATGATTTCATAGCACACCGTTTCCACCGTTTTCACCGTACCGCGACCGTGGCAGGTAGGGCACTCATTACACAGCACATGCTCCACGCTTTCGCGAGTACGCTTGCGGGTCATCTCTACAAGCCCAAGCTGGGAGAAGCCGTTGATGCTGGTTTTAACCCGGTCTTTGCTCAGCGCCTGCTCAAGAGAGTGCAGCACCCGACGGCGGTGATCTTCATTATTCATATCAATGAAATCGATGATGATAATCCCACCGAGATTGCGCAGCCGCAGCTGGCGGGCAATCGCCTGGGTCGCCTCAATATTGGTATTAAAGATAGTATCGTCAAGATTACGGTGACCGACGAATGCCCCGGTGTTGATATCAACGGTGGTCATCGCTTCCGTTTGGTCAATGATCAGATAACCACCTGATTTCAGCTCAACTTTGCGTTCCAGAGCGCGCTGGATTTCATTTTCCACGTCAAAGAGATCGAAAATCGGCTGACGGCCGCTGTAGTGCTCCAGCTTGCTGGTCATCTCCGGAATATATTCGGCGGTAAACTCCAGCAGCGATTCGTAAGTCAGACGAGAGTCAACGCGAATCCGGTCAAGATGCGCATCGGCGAAATCACGCAGCACGCGCTGCGCCAGCGCCAGTTCGCCGTACATTTGATATCGGGTCTGCTGGCGCTTTTTGCGTTCCATCACTTTTGTCCAGACGCGCTTGAGATAGGCGGCATCTGCTGCCATCTCCTGCTCATGAACGCCTTCCGCCGCGGTACGGATAATGAATCCGCCCTGCTCGTCACAGTATTCAGAGACCACTTTTTTCAGGCGTTCACGTTCCGCTTCGCTTTCAATACGCTGAGAGACGCCGACGTGCGAAGCGCCGGGCATAAAGACCAGATAGCGAGAGGGAATGGTGATATCGGTGGTCAGGCGGGCGCCTTTGGTGCCGAGGGGATCTTTCACCACCTGCACCATTAAATCCTGCCCCTGGCGCACCAGCTCGGAGATATCGCGGACGGCGAACTGTTTTTGCTCTTCGCCCGCCACGCACTCGGTGTGCGGCATAATATCGGAAGCGTGCAGAAACGCGGCCTTATCCAGGCCAATATCTACAAAAGCCGCCTGCATTCCCGGCAGCACCCGACTGACACGACCCTTGTAGATATTGCCTACTATTCCGCGTCGCGCTTCACGCTCAATATGAATTTCCTGAAGTATACCGCCATCAATATAAGCGACGCGCGTTTCTGATGGCGTTACGTTAACTAATAATTCAGCAGTCATCTTTATCCCTTTTCTTCACGCAGTGAGTTAAAGTTACTTAGCAACTCATACGTTTCCACCAGCGGTAAGCCAACGACGGCGTGATAGCTGCCATTTATCTTCCTGACGAAACAGCCACCCAACCCCTGAATACCGTATGCACCTGCTTTATCTAAAGGTTCGCCGCTGGCGACATAATCGGCGATATCCTGCCCTGAGAGCACGCGGAAAGTGACCTCCGTGACCACCAGGCAATCCAGCGTCTGCCGCTTATCAGCCAGCGCCACGGCGGTCATCACCTGATGAGTCTTTCCGGAAAGCATGCGTAGCATCTCGGCGGCGTGCCCGCCATCGCGCGGTTTTTCCAGCACTTCACCGTTAAGGATGACAATGGTATCCGCGCCTAAAACCGGGAGATCGCGCGGTGCCAGCGCGACGCCAGCCTGGGCCTTTTCGCGCGCCAGCCGGACCACATACTGCTGGGCGCTCTCCTGCGGGCGGCGCTGTTCCTCAATACCGGGAACCACGCGCTCAAAAGCGAGGCCAAGCTGTGTCAGCAGTTCCTGCCGACGCGGAGAACCTGAAGCAAGATACAGAGTCGTCATATCAACCTTATTGCACCGCAAACTGCTGGCGCACTTTACGCATCAGCAGGAAAATCCATGGCCAGAGCACACCGTTTACTACACTACTCCAGAACACTTCCGGACGGAAAGAGACGTTGATCACTAAAAACTCTGCCCAGAAAACAATGATATCCACGGAGAGGGATAACATGACCACCACCAGCGCCTGTTGCCAAAGCGCCAGGTTGCGGAACAGTTGATACTTCAGCGCAACCAGATAAGCCACAATACTTAATGATAGTGCGCGAACGCCAAGCGTCGACCCGCTGATGAGATCGAGGATCGCGCCCATCACAAAGCCTGTGCCAACGTTAACCCGGTGGGGTAGCGCGAGGATCCAGTACAACAGGATAAGCAATACCCAGTTTGGCCGGTAGACGCTAATGTCCGCCGGCCAGGGCATAATCTGCAGCAATAGTGCGATAAGAAACGAGAGCCAGATAACCCAGCGTCCCTGGCTACGGTAACTTGCCACTATTGCCCTCCTGCTGGCAGAGGCTGCTGTGGCATACCGGTTGCCGGCGCGGGCATCTGCGGCCCCATCGCATCCGGCGCAGGCAGAACCTGCGGCATCATCTGCATCAGGCGTTCATTCGCTACGCGATGAACCTCTTCCGGCGTCATCGGATTCGCGCCGTTGCGATCGGCTCCCCACAGCAGCAGCAGATAACGCAAGCGCTGCAGACCGGCAGTCGGACGCGCCTGAATCACCGTATACGCACGCTGCGTATCCAGCTTAACGGACGAAACCACCCCGACCGGATACCCTTCAGGGAAGCGGCCGCCGAGACCCGAAGTGACCAGCACGTCGCCGACGCGAATATCGGTATTGGCCGGCAGATGTTCCAGCTGTAAATCGTCAGTACAACCGTTGCCTGCGGCAATGACGCGAATATCGTTACGCAGTACCTGAATCGGTAACGCATGCGTGGCATCGCAAATCAGCAGCACGCGGCTGGTCAGCTTCGCGACCGCGACCACCTGACCCACAACGCCTTTATCACTGATAACCGGCTGGCCTTCGTAGACGCCGTTAACGCTGCCTTTATCGATAACCACCTGATCGCTATAGGGGTCGTTAACCGTTGAGATGACCTGGGTCACCATTTTTTGCTCGTCCTGGCGCAGCGGGGAGCCCAGCAGCTCGCGCAGACGCGCGTTCTCCTGTTTGTACTGACCCAGCATCAGTAAGTCGCTGTTCTTGAGCAGCAACTCCTGACGCAGCGCGCGATTTTCCAGTTCGAGCTGATCGCGGGTGGCCAGCGTTTGCGAAACGCTATCCAGCAGTTCCCGGGGACCATTAGAGACAAAGTAGAAAGGGCTGACGGCTGTATCCATGTACGTTCGAATTTGGCTGAACGTACCCAGGCGGCTGTCGGCGATTATCACGCCAAGCGCCACCAAAACCGCCAGAATAAGGCGAATCTGTAGCGACGGGCCACGGCTAAAAATTGGCTTCATAGGCTATGCGTATTCTCGTGTCAGTTAAGATCGGGGCAGCCGTAGGCCAGCTACCCGGATCTCAGGCTGACTACTCTTCGCTGAACAAGTCGCCGCCGTGCATATCGATCATTTCCAGTGCCTTACCGCCGCCACGAGCGACGCAGGTCAGTGGATCTTCTGCAACTACGACAGGGATTCCTGTCTCTTCCATTAACAGACGGTCAAGGTTGCGTAGCAGAGCACCGCCGCCGGTCAGAACCATCCCGCGTTCGGAGATATCGGAAGCCAGCTCCGGTGGGCACTGTTCCAGCGCGACCATCACCGCGCTGACGATACCGGTCAACGGTTCCTGCAGCGCTTCGAGGATTTCATTTGAGTTCAGAGTAAAGCCGCGCGGAACGCCTTCAGCAAGGTTACGCCCGCGAACTTCGATTTCGCGGACTTCATCACCCGGATAAGCGGAGCCGATTTCATGCTTAATGCGTTCTGCGGTCGCTTCGCCGATCAGGGAGCCATAGTTACGACGAACATAATTAATAACGGCTTCGTCAAAACGGTCGCCGCCGATACGGACAGAAGAGGAGTAAACCACGCCGTTAAGGGAGATGACCGCCACTTCAGTGGTACCGCCGCCGATGTCCACAACCATTGAACCGGTTGCTTCGGAGACCGGCAGGCCTGCGCCGATCGCAGCTGCCATCGGCTCTTCAATCAGGAAGACTTCACGGGCGCCAGCGCCCTGTGCGGACTCACGAATCGCGCGACGTTCAACCTGGGTCGCACCAACCGGCACGCAGACCAGCACGCGCGGGCTCGGACGCATAAAGCTATTGCTGTGCACCTGTTTAATAAAGTGCTGGAGCATTTTTTCGGTAACGAAGAAGTCGGCGATAACGCCGTCTTTCATTGGGCGAATAGCTGCAATGTTGCCCGGTGTACGCCCAAGCATCTGCTTCGCTTCATGACCCACAGCGGCGACGCTTTTCGGCGATCCGGCACGATCCTGACGAATGGCCACAACGGAAGGCTCATTCAATACGATGCCTTGTCCTTTTACATAAATCAGGGTATTCGCGGTACCCAGGTCAATGGACAGGTCATTGGAAAACATGCCACGAAATTTTTTTAACATACTAAGGGATAATCCTGAAAGCTGGGGCGGAAAACAAAATCCGCTTACTTTACCAACCACGCGCAGCAGCGACAAGGCGCAAAAATCATCTGCTGCGGTGAAAATTAGTGCAGTTCGTTACCTTTGTTACAAATTTGACTGAGTCCGTCCAACGCAGAAATCTTCAGCAGCGCTCCGCGCTTGAATCTGCAACCTGTCAAAGGTCATTCACTGGCATTTACATTGCGACAATCCGGCAGGTAGACAAGCACACCCCCATCACTATGGCGCGCATTATTCTACGTGAAATCACGCTAAACGGCAGATCAAACAGAGTATCTTTGCGAATATTTTTTCACATTTGTGTCAAGTGGCTGTGAGGCGGCAAAAAATTCCCCCTGGCCACCGGTAACACCGCATTGAGACAGCACCTGCCACTCGCTTCGGCTGAGTACGCCGGTTGCGAAAACTTGAACCGGCATTCCTTTACAGGCTTCTACCAGGCTCTGCACCAGCAGCTGATTTTCACTGCGTTTTTCTATATTGCGCGATAACCCCGAATGCAGCTTAATCACTTCAACATCGAGCTGCTTGATCCAGCTGGTTCCAACCAGCGTCAAACCGGCCTGAACCACGGCAATTCGAATACCTAAAGCGTTAACCAACCGCATAACCGGCTGCAGGCGGCCGATATATTGACAAACATCCGCCTCTGCAAGTTCAAAAATAATACGTCGACGGTGCGATTTTTCGCATTGCATCAAAGTATCGCGCAGCCAGCGCTGGAATCGAGGGCGGATCAAGGACTCGACCGTCACCTGCAGCGCGAGGTTTTCTTCCGGCCAAAAGCCTAAAAACGGCAGCAATCGCGTAATTTGCAAACGGTCATACTCCTCCGCCAGGCCAAACTGCAGCACCATCGGCATATATTCGGCCGCAATCACCTCTTCCTTACCATCATAAAGACGGCACATTAGCTCACGATGATGTACGCGACCATCACGAGTGACGGCGGGTTTCTGGTAAAGTCGCGGGCCGCCGCGGCTAAGCATTTGCTCGATAAGCGTACGCCAGCGCACGTTGCCACGCCCTTTCTCCGGCAGAGAATCGTCATAGACGGCCCAGCTGTTGCTGCCCTGCAGCACCGCATTACGCGTGGCCGCTTCCGCATGCTCCATTACCTGGGCCGCCGTTTGTCCGCTGCGGAAAGCGCAGATCCCGATATGCATCATATCGTCACGATCGAGAATTCGCGTCGGCGGCAGGGCATCCATGGCTTTCAGGAGTAACCCGGCAATGCTGTCCGCCTCTTTCAACGTGCGATGCGGAAGCAGGACGGCAAAATCGCTGCGGTGGTAGCGAGCCAGCAGTGCGCCAGGGTAGCGCATAATAAAAGTGGAAAGCATGTTGATCAGCGTAAAGTAATGTTCTTCGGTCGCTGCGCGCCCCCAGTTATCGCGCAGCAGGTCGAAATCCGGCAGGCGGATCATCATTACGATGCCGTATGACCCCACTTTCTCCTGATCTTCAAGCAGCGTCGACAGCTGATTATCAAAAAATAATCGGTTACTCAGCCCGGTTTTTGAATCCTGCGCGACATAGGAACGGATCAGGGTATCCATGCGGCTTCGCTGATCGCTGGCGAACTGAAGTTCGGATAGCAGCATATCCAGCGCGCTACTGGTATTCGCCGGCCACTCGTGTACCGACCCTCGCACCTGCGGTCCGCGTTCGCCATTAAGAATACGCGCAGTGCGGAGTTCCAGTAGCTCCTGGCCCGCCAGCTGGCGACGGATCCAGCGCACGGAAAAAAAGATAATCAGCACCATAAAACCAATAGCAATGGAGAGCGGCGCGGTGATGTGCAGTGAACGGAAGTAATTGGCCATCGGATCCAGGTACACCAGATGGATTGCCATACCGGGCTGCTTGAGCGACGGTACCGTGATATCGCGAAACTGATTGCTGCTACCTAAAGGACGATAGTTATCGGTGCGGGAATGGCTATAGACCGATTTGCCATTAAGCTGAAAGTCAACGCGCGTCGCGTCGATCGGCGTCATCAGCTCATCCATCTGCGGTTCAATCTGGTCAAAAGACATAGAGACCAGACGGTTATCCAGCATGGTCGCCACCGCCTGAACGCGGTTGGTCATTTTTAGCTGAATGCCGTTATAAAAACTCAGCGAAGCGCCAATCAGCGTGACAAAGATCGTCAGGCTGGTGAGTAACGTGACAAACGCTGAGAATTTCGTCGTTAATCGCATCCCTGTGTTAACTCCGCGTGTGAATGACTACCCGATAAACATCCGGGCTCCTGTGCTGGCGCCTAAACTAAAGTAAGCACTAACTTTCTAAAGAGCGACGCATACTATCAAAGCTGGCGCATCTGGCAATTTATTGCGTTACATCGGTGTAATAATGCCGTTAGCGAGTATAGTCTGCAGAAAAAATTTTCCAATCATCCAACCTATGAGGACCGGCGCATGCAGGCTTTAATCTTAGAACAGCAGGATGGCAAAACTCTCTCTTCGGTGCAAACCATTGACGCCAGCCAGCTGCCGCAGGGGGATGTGACAGTGGATATCCACTGGTCCAGCCTCAACTATAAAGATGCGCTGGCCATCACCGGTAAAGGAAAAATTATCCGCAACTTTCCGATGATTCCTGGCATCGATTTTGCCGGTTTTGTCCACAGCAGCGAGGATCCGCGTTTCCACGCCGGCCAGCAAGTCCTGCTGACCGGATGGGGCGTGGGGGAAAACCACTGGGGCGGCCTGGCGGAGCGCGCTCGCGTTAAAGGCGACTGGCTGGTGGCGATGCCGCAAGGCCTGGATGGTCGTAAAGCCATGATCATTGGGACCGCTGGTTTCACCGCGATGCTGTGCGTGATGGCGCTGGAAGACGCCGGGGTTAGTCCGGAAGATGGCGAAGTCGTGGTCACCGGGGCCAGCGGCGGCGTCGGCAGCACCGCGGTCGCTTTGCTGCATCATCTCGGGTACAAGGTGGCGGCGGTTTCCGGGCGCGAAAGCACCCATGAATATCTTAAAAACCTCGGCGCGCAGCGCATTCTTAGCCGCGATGAGTTCGCCGAAACCCGCCCGCTGGAAAAACAGCTGTGGGCCGGTGCCGTTGATACCGTTGGCGATAAGGTGCTGGCAAAAGTGCTGGCGCAGATGAACTACGGCGGCTGCGTGGCGGCCTGCGGTCTGGCAGGCGGCTTTGCCCTGCCCACGACCGTGATGCCGTTTATTCTGCGTAACGTGCGCCTGCAGGGCGTTGATTCGGTGATGACGCCAGCCGCGCGCCGGGCCGAGGCCTGGCAGCGTCTGGTGCGCGATCTGCCGGAATCCTTCTATGCGCAAAGCGCGACGGAAATCTCCCTCGCCGAAGCCCCTGAATTTGCCGATAAGATCATGACCAATAAGATTCAGGGGCGCACGCTGGTTAAAATCGCCTAATCTGCAATTTTTCGTGACATATTCGCAATAACGCTCCGCCTCCGTCATGCTAAGAAAAACGCACGACGGAGGATGCCATGAAATCCAAAAAACTGACGGAAGCCGACGTAACGGCAGAATCCGTTTTTATGCTGCAGCGTCGCCAGATCCTGAAAATGTTGGGAATTAGCGCCACCGCCCTTTCCCTCTCACCCTCCGCGCAAGCTGACCTGCTGGATTGGTTTAAAGGCAACGACCGCCCGCCGGCGCCGGCAGGTAAAGCGCTGACGTTCGATAAACCGGCGCAATGGCAAAACACTCTCACGCTCACGCCGGAAGATAAGGTATCAGGCTACAACAACTTTTATGAGTTCGGCCTGGATAAAGCCGATCCGGCGGCCAATGCCGGAAGCCTGCGCACTGATCCCTGGACGCTGACGATTGGCGGCGAAGTGGCAAAACCCCTTACGCTCGATCATGACGACCTGACCAGCCGATTTCCGCTGGAAGAGCGAATTTACCGGATGCGCTGCGTCGAAGCCTGGTCGATGGTGATTCCCTGGGTCGGCTTCCCGCTGCATAAATTGTTATCGCTGGTCGAGCCCACCAGCAATGCGCGCTACGTCGCGTTTAAAACGCTTTATGCGCCTGAGCAGATGCCGGGTCAAAAAGACCGTTTTATCGGCGGCGGGCTGGCGTATCCCTATGTCGAAGGGCTGCGGCTCGACGAGGCCATGCATCCTCTGACGCTGCTTAGCGTAGGCGTGTATGGCAAAGCGCTGCCTCCGCAAAACGGTGCGCCGGTCCGACTCACCGTGCCCTGGAAGTACGGTTTCAAAGGGATTAAGTCTATCGTCAGTATCGAACTGACGCGTGAACGTCCCCCCACGACCTGGAACCTCGCCGGACCTGAGGAGTATGGCTTCTACGCCAACGTCAATCCGCATGTCGATCACCCCCGCTGGTCGCAGGCAACTGAGCGCTTTATCGGCGCAGGCGGCGTACTCGACGTCAAACGCCAGCCAACACTGCTCTTCAACGGCTATGCTGACGAAGTGGCTTCGCTCTACCGGGGCCTGAATTTGCGGGAGAATTACTAGTGCGCCTGACTGTAAAGCAGATTACCTGGCTGAAAGTGTTTCTCCATCTGGCCGGATTTTTGCCTTTTGTCTGGCTCTTCTGGGCCGGACATCAGGGGTATTTCAGCGCCGACCCGGCAAAGGATATCCAGCACTTTACCGGTAGGATGGCTCTTAAATTCCTGCTGGCTACCTTGCTTGTTTCGCCGCTGGCGCGCTACGCTAAACAGCCGTTATTGATACGCACCCGGCGCTTACTTGGTTTATGGTGCTTTGCCTGGGCTACGCTGCATTTGACCAGCTATACGCTGCTCGAACTTGGGATTAACAATCTGGCGCTATTGGGTACAGAAGTCCTCACCCGCCCTTATCTGACGCTGGGGTTAATCAGCTGGCTGATTCTGCTGGCGCTGGCGGCGACGTCAACGCAAGCGATGCAGCGAAGATTGGGTCGTCGCTGGCAAACATTGCATAACTTCGTCTATGTTGTCGCGATCCTCGCCCCCATTCACTACCTGTGGTCGGTGAAGATTTTATCCCCCCAACCGCTCATTTATGCGCTGCTGGCGATCCTCCTTTTAGCATGGCGATATAAGAAGTTCCGCCAGTGGTGGCGCTAATTCCGGATATGTGCAGTTTCCCGCAGTTCTTTTATCAACCGCCACTCTTTACACGATAGCGGTTGATAATCTTCCCTGATAAGACCAGTATTTAGCTGCCAAATGCTACGAAATCGTTATAATGTGCGACTTTGGTTTTCCTGACGGGCTTTTTGAGTCCCGAATAGGTGACAATCGCGCATCGAAGGTATATTTTGTTTTTTACCCGAGAATGGCAGAAGATAGCCGCATATTGGCCGATAAGTTTCGCTTTTTGCTTTCGAGCATCGGAGGCTTAACCTGTCGGCTTCTGAAGAAGCGCGGCGTCTTGCAACAGCAGTAATTCATATGCTTTACAGACGGTGCTAACACGCCTGTCACAATCACACTAAACAAAGAGTACGGAACCCACTCATGGATATTCGTAAGATTAAAAAACTGATCGAGCTGGTTGAAGAATCAGGCATCTCCGAACTGGAAATTTCTGAAGGCGAAGAGTCTGTACGCATCAGCCGTGCCGCGCCAAACGCAGGTTTCCCGGTGATGCAACAGGCTTACGCCGCACCGATGATGCAGCAACAGCCAGCGCTGTCTAACGCAGTCGCCTCTGCGGCAACGCCAGCAATGGAAGCCCCTGCGGCAGCGGAAATCAGTGGCCACATCGTACGTTCCCCAATGGTTGGTACTTTCTACCGCACCCCGAGCCCGGACGCGAAAGCCTTCATCGAAATCGGTCAGAAAGTTAACGCGGGCGATACCCTGTGCATCGTTGAAGCCATGAAAATGATGAACCAGATCGAAGCCGATAAATCCGGCGTGGTGAAAGCCATTCTGGTCGAAAGTGGTCAACCGGTAGAATTTGACGAGCCACTGGTCGTCATCGAATAACGAGGCGAACATGCTGGATAAAATTGTTATCGCCAACCGCGGCGAGATTGCATTGCGTATCCTGCGTGCCTGTAAAGAACTGGGCATCAAGACCGTTGCTGTGCACTCAACGGCGGATCGCGATTTAAAACACGTATTGTTAGCGGATGAGACGGTCTGTATCGGCCCGGCTCCGTCCGTAAAAAGCTACCTCAATATCCCGGCGATTATCAGCGCTGCTGAAATCACCGGCGCGGTGGCTATTCACCCGGGTTACGGATTTTTGTCCGAAAACGCAAACTTCGCTGAGCAGGTTGAGCGTTCCGGCTTTATCTTTATCGGCCCGAAAGCTGACACAATCCGCCTGATGGGCGACAAAGTGTCTGCGATCACCGCGATGAAGAAAGCGGGCGTTCCGACCGTACCGGGCTCTGATGGCCCGCTGGGCGAAGATATGGACGTTAACCGCGCCCATGCAAAACGCATTGGCTACCCGGTGATTATCAAAGCCTCCGGCGGCGGCGGCGGTCGCGGTATGCGCGTTGTGCGCAGCGATGCTGAGCTGGCGCAATCCATCTCCATGACCAAAGCGGAAGCCAAAGCCGCGTTTAACAACGACATGGTGTATATGGAGAAATACCTGGAGAATCCTCGTCACATCGAGATCCAGGTACTGGCTGACGGTCAGGGTAACGCTATCTATCTGGCTGAGCGCGACTGCTCCATGCAGCGTCGTCACCAGAAAGTGGTCGAAGAGGCGCCAGCGCCGGGCATTACGCCGGAACTGCGTCGCTATATCGGCGAGCGTTGCTCCAAAGCGTGCGTCGATATCGGCTATCGCGGCGCGGGTACTTTTGAGTTCCTGTTCGAAAACGGCGAGTTCTATTTCATCGAAATGAACACCCGTATTCAGGTTGAGCACCCGGTAACCGAAATGATCACCGGCGTCGACCTGATTAAAGAGCAGCTGCGCATCGCAGCCGGCCAGCCGCTGTCCATCAAGCAGGAAGAAGTTGTGGTTAAAGGCCATGCGGTGGAATGCCGTATCAACGCCGAAGACCCGAACACCTTCCTGCCGAGCCCGGGTAAAATTACCCGCTTCCACGCGCCGGGCGGTTTTGGCGTGCGCTGGGAGTCTCATATCTACGCGGGCTACACCGTGCCTCCGTACTATGACTCAATGATCGGTAAGCTGATCTGCTATGGCGAAAACCGTGATGTCGCGATTGCCCGCATGAAAAATGCGCTGCAGGAGCTGATTATCGATGGCATCAAAACCAACGTTGATCTGCAGATTCGCATCATGAACGACGAGCATTTCCAGAATGGTGGCACCAATATCCACTATCTGGAGAAAAAACTCGGATTGCAGGAGAAGTAATTCTGCCATCGCTGCAAAAGGCCGGATAATCCGGCCTTTTTTCTTTTTCTCTCCTCTCCTCTTTTCCATGCGGTACAATCCCCGCTTTCTTTATCCTCAAGGGACAAAAAATGGACAAACGCTTTGTTCAGGCCCATAAAGAGGCGCGCTGGGCGCTGTGGCTAACCCTTCTCTATCTTGCGGCCTGGCTGGCTGCCGCCTATCTGCCGGGCGTCGGTATTGGCCTAACCGGCCTGCCGCACTGGTTCGAAATGGCCTGCCTGCTGGTACCGCTGGTGTTTATTCTGCTGTGCTGGGCGATGGTAAAAGTTATCTATCGCGATATTCCTCTGGAGGATGACGATGCAGCTTGAAGTCATACTGCCGCTTATCGCCTACCTGCTGGTGGTGTTTGCTCTCTCCATCTATGCAATGCGTAAGCGCGCAACGGGTTCCTTCCTGAACGAATATTTCCTCGGCAGCCGCTCGATGGGCGGCATTGTATTAGCCATGACGCTTACCGCTACCTATATCAGCGCCAGTTCGTTTATAGGCGGCCCCGGCGCGGCCTATAAATATGGCCTCGGCTGGGTGCTTCTGGCGATGATCCAACTTCCGGCGATCTGGCTTTCTTTGGGGATTTTGGGTAAGAAATTTGCCATTCTGGCGCGCCGCTATAATGCCGTAACCCTGAACGATATGCTCTTTGCCCGCTACCAAAGCCGTCTGCTGGTCTGGCTCGCGAGCCTGAGCCTTCTGGTGGCGTTTGTCGGGGCAATGACGGTGCAGTTCATCGGCGGGGCGCGGTTGCTGGAAACCGCAGCGGGTATTCCCTACGAAACCGGTCTGCTAATTTTTGGCGTGAGTATCGCGCTCTATACCGCGTTCGGCGGTTTTCGTGCCAGCGTCCTCAACGACACGCTCCAGGGAATGGTGATGCTGGTCGGCACTATCGTCCTGCTGGTTGGCGTCGTTCATGCGGCGGGCGGGCTACATAATGCGGTTGAAACCCTGCAAACCATCGATCCTAAGCTGGTTTCCCCGCAGGGGGCTGATGACATTCTTTCCCCCACCTTTATGACCTCCTTCTGGGTGCTGGTCTGCTTCGGGGTAATTGGCCTGCCGCACACCGCCGTTCGCTGCATCTCCTATAAAGACAGCAAAGCGGTGCACCGGGGAATTATCATTGGCACCATCGTGGTGGCGATCCTGATGTTTGGGATGCATCTTGCGGGTGCGTTAGGCCGGGCGGTGATCCCGGATCTAACGGTGCCGGATCTGGTCATCCCGACGCTCATGGTGAAAGTATTGCCGCCCTTTGCCGCCGGGATCTTCCTCGCCGCGCCGATGGCCGCCATTATGTCGACGATCAACGCCCAACTGCTACAAAGTTCCGCTACGATCATTAAAGATCTGTATCTGAATCTGCGCCCCGAGCAGATAACAAATGAAGCCCGGTTGAAGCGGATGTCGGCAACGATCACCTTGCTGCTGGGCGCTTTACTGCTGCTGGCAGCCTGGCGTCCGCCTGAGATGATTATCTGGCTCAACTTGCTGGCGTTCGGTGGCCTGGAGGCCGTGTTCTTATGGCCGCTGGTGCTGGGCCTGTACTGGGAACGCGCGAACGCGAAAGGGGCGTTGAGCGCGATGATCGTCGGCGGCGTACTCTATGCCATACTCGCCACTTTTAATCTGCAGTACCTGGGCTTCCATCCGATAGTGCCCGCGTTGCTGTTAAGCTTATTGGCTTTCCTGGTCGGAAACCGGTTCGGTACCTCCGCCCCGCAAGCCGCCGTATTGACTACTGATAAATAAAGAGTTTTGCCATGCCATGGATCCAACTGAAACTGAACACTACCGGCGCGAACGCGGAAGAGCTGAGCGATGCGCTAATGGAAGCGGGTTCCGTTTCCATTACTTTCCAGGATACGCACGACACGCCGGTATTCGAACCTCTGCCGGGCGAAACCCGTCTGTGGGGCGATACTGACGTTATCGGCCTGTTTGACGCCGAGACCGATATGAAAGAAGTGATTGCGATGCTGGAGCAGAATCCGCTGCTGGGCGCCGATTTCGTGCATAAAATCGAACAACTGGAAGACAAGGACTGGGAGCGCGAATGGATGGATAACTTCCACCCTATGTGCTTCGGTAAACGCCTGTGGATCTGCCCGAGCTGGCGCGATGTGCCGGATGAAAACGCCGTTAACGTGATGCTCGACCCGGGCCTGGCGTTTGGTACCGGTACACATCCCACCACGGCAATGTGCCTGCAGTGGCTGGATGGCCTCGATCTCGCGGGCAAAACGATTATCGATTTTGGCTGCGGCTCAGGCATTCTGGCCATTGCGGCATTAAAGCTGGGCGCCGCGAAAGCTATCGGTATTGATATCGACCCGCAGGCCATTCAGGCCAGCCGCGATAATGCCGAGCGTAACGGGGTTTCTGAACGCCTGGAACTCTATCTGCCTAAAGATCAGCCAGAGGCGATGAAAGCCGATGTGGTGGTCGCAAACATTCTGGCCGGCCCATTACGCGAACTGGCTCCGCTTATCAGCGTGCTGCCGGTTACAGGCGGTCAGCTGGGGCTTTCCGGCATCCTTGCCAGCCAGGCGGAAAGCGTTTGTGAAGCGTACGCCGATCTCTTTAACCTCGATCCCGTCGTGGAGAAAGAGGAGTGGTGCCGGATCACCGGTTATAAAAAGTAATCTCCCTGTGGCCTCATCGCAGGCCACCGCTTTTCGCGCTTTCTGTACAAAATCATTCGCTCAATGAGAATAAGATGATGCGGTAACGTATTGTAGTTACCAATAAAATCATAAATTTATTCATTGGACGAATGATATGAAAACAACTTTAGGCAAGGCGGCATTACTGGCGTTAAGCATGATGCCCGTTACGGTTTTCGCTTCCCACTGGAGCTATGAAGGCGAAGGTTCGCCGGAACACTGGGGGGCGCTCAATGAGGAGTACAAAACCTGTCAAAATGGCATGAATCAATCCCCTATCAACATCGATACCACGTTTAAGACACACCTTTCACCGCTGGATACGCACTACATCGATGGCCCCATTACGCTCATCAACAATGGTCACACTATCCAGGCGGGGTTAAAGACCACAACAGCGGATACCGTTACGATTGACGGTACGCCATTTACCCTTCAGCAGTTCCATTTTCATGCCCCGAGCGAAAACACCGTTCACGGTAAGCACTATGCGATGGAGATGCATCTGGTACATAAAAGCGCTCAAGGCGCCGTTGCCGTCGTGGCGGTGATGTTCGACCAGGGCGCGGAAAATAGCGAACTGAACAAACTGTGGGCCACCATGCCCGAGAAAGCCGATCAGACGGCTAAAATCGTCACCCAAATGGATCTCAACGCCCTTCTTCCCGCAGACAAGACATACTGGCGTTTCAGCGGCTCCCTGACCACGCCGCCTTGCTCCGAGGGGGTAACCTGGATTGTGCTTAAACATCCCCTGACACTTTCATCAGCGCAGCTGGCAAAATTTAGCCACGCTATGCATCACGATAACAATCGTCCGATACAGCCGCTGAATGGTCGCGTGGTCATAGAATAAACATCAGCTGTGCTTCACGATCATGTTCTGAAATGAGAGCCAACTCACATAAAGCCAAGGTAATTTGCTGATTTCTTCAGCAGATTATCTTGCCCGTTCCCTGTGCCGGGAAGAAAAAATGAGAAGTTAGACAAAATTATATGTGTAGATAAATTCATCACATGTTTTTAATGCAATGATTTATATAGCTAATTATTCATGTACACTGACCTGCAAGGCGATTCTTTGATCCACCGCAGAGGATTGCTCAAAGTTTGGCCTTTCATCTCGTGCAAAAAATGCGTAATATACGCCGCCTTGCAGTCACAGTATGGTCATTTCTTAACTCATGCGCATCGGACACTACCAGCTCAGGAATCGACTCATCGCAGCGCCTATGGCTGGCATTACTGACAGACCATTCCGCACGTTGTGTTACGAGATGGGAGCAGGATTGACCGTATCCGAGATGATGTCCTCCAACCCGCAGGTTTGGGAGAGCGACAAGTCACGCTTACGGATGGTGCACGTTGATGAGCCCGGTATTCGTACCGTGCAAATCGCCGGTAGCGTACCGGAAGAGATGGCTGCAGCCGCCCGTATTAACGTGGAAAGCGGCGCCCAAATTATTGATATCAATATGGGATGCCCGGCTAAAAAAGTGAATCGAAAGCTTGCAGGTTCAGCCCTCTTGCAGTACCCCGAGCAGGTGAAGTCTATCCTGACGGCGGTCGTCAAAGCAGTGGACGTTCCCGTAACTCTCAAGATTCGCACCGGTTGGGAACCGGAACACCGTAACTGTGTAGAAATTGCCCAACTGGCTGAAGAATGTGGCATTCAGGCTCTGACTATTCACGGACGCACGCGCGCCTGTTTGTTTAACGGAGATGCTGAGTACGACAGTATTCGGGCAGTTAAGCAGAAAGTTTCCATTCCGGTTATCGCGAATGGTGACATTACTGACCCGCTTAAAGCCAGAGCTGTGCTCGACTATACGGGGGCAGATGCCCTTATGATAGGCCGTGCAGCTCAGGGAAGACCCTGGATCTTTCGGGAAATCCAGCACTATCTGGACACTGGAGAGCTGCTGCCGCCGCTGCCCCTGGCAGAGGTTAAGCGCTTGCTTTGTGCACACGTTCGGGAACTGCATGGCTTTTATGGCCAGGCAAAAGGGTACCGAATCGCACGCAAACACGTATCCTGGTATCTGCAGGAACACGCTCCAGATGACCAGTTTCGGCGCACATTCAACGCCATAGAAGATTCCAGCGAACAGCTGGAGGCGTTGGAGGCATACTTCGAAAATTTTGCGTAATAGAAATAAAGAGCTGACAGAACTATGTTCGAACAACGCGTAAATTCTGACGTACTGACCGTTTCTACCGTTAACTCTCAGGATCAGGTAACTCAAAAGCCCCTGCGTGACTCGGTTAAACAGGCACTGAAGAACTATTTTGCTCAACTGAACGGTCAGGATGTTAATGACCTGTATGAGCTGGTACTGGCTGAAGTAGAACAGCCCCTGTTGGACATGGTGATGCAATACACCCGCGGTAACCAGACCCGTGCTGCCCTGATGATGGGCATCAACCGTGGTACTCTGCGTAAAAAATTGAAAAAATACGGCATGAACTGATACTAATCAGTTAAATGTTTGATATAAAAGGCGCTCTTCGGCATGGGGAAGCGCCTTTTTTATTACATGAATTTTAATGGCTGGCTATCGTCTGCCGCCCATTAGCCCCGCAAAGGATCGACATAATATTATCAACCAGGGCGGGTGCCTGGCGATACAGATCGAATTGCCCGGGCTCCACCAGCCAGTTTTTAATAATACCGGTAAATGCGCTGTGTAATACAATTAATGAAATTTCAACATTGGTTTCCACTGGCAATAATCCGTTACGAATACAGAGCTGCAAAATGCTGCGAATAATCGGATAGCTAAAACCAATTCTCTTGCGAATCTCAGCTTCCGGCATCATGTCGCTGGAAAACTCACACTTCTGATACAGAATTTGCATTAAGGCACGTTGACGGGGATTATTAGCGATATATTGTAAGCCAATAATAAATTTCTCTCGTAGCGTGCTGAGCGGATCCTGATCGTCTTTAAGGTTAAATTCATGCTGAAGCAGGTCGCGTAGCGGCAGCTGCTGTTGCCACATTTCATTAAACAGCTCAGCTTTGCTTGCAAAGTGCCAGTACACCGCTCCGCGCGTCACGCCAGCAGCATCAGCGATATCGGCTAAGGTCGTGCTGGTCACGCCACGTAAGGCAAACTGCTGAATGGCAGACTCAATCAGAAGCTGCCGCGTCTTTAACGCATCTTCTTTCGTTCTTCTGGGCATACGGTGCTCCACTCAACGCCAGATTGAGAGTATGGGGAAATCGCTGGATACCTATAAACCTAACATCTGACAATCAATATTGTTTAGCAAAAATACAGATGAGTTAAATCTCAAACGTCCTCCAATAAATACACCGCAAGAATAATTAAGATAAATACATTCATATATTAAATATCAATGTAAGCAAATTTTAATTTAAGTTCATTCTAAAAACATTATTCCTGATATTTTGTTTTTACGTGCCTTGCTGATGGCTAAAAAATAACTATGTCTTACATCCATCGTTTTTTATTTGTAGGATAACAAACCGCATTTTAATTCATTATTTCTTGCACAGATTCGTGGCCATGCCTGGCTCATAATCTATAAGGAACAGCAATGACACCTCATGTCAGGGTTACACTTTTATCCAGCCTTATCATCCCGGCCATCCTGCTCAGCGGTTGCGATAATTCAGGCGATCGGCAACCGCATGCGCAGATACCTCAGGTCTCCGTTTATGTCGTACACAGCGCGCCGCTGTCCGTCACCACGGAGCTACCTGGCCGCACATCAGCCTACCGCGTCGCGGAAGTCCGCCCGCAGGTCAGCGGGATTATCCTGCACCGTAACTTTGTCGAAGGTAGCGATGTCACCGCTGGACAGTCTCTTTATCAAATCGATCCGGCGACCTATCAGGCGGCTTACAACAGCACAAAAGGTGATGAAGCGAAAGCAGAAGCCGCGGCGGCTATCGCCCACTTAACGGTAAAACGCTACGCGCCTCTTCTCGGCACAAAATATATCAGCCAGCAAGAATACGATCAGGCGGTGGCGACCGCGCGCCAGGCCGATGCCGATGTTATTGCCGCAAAGGCAGCCGTGGAAAGCGCGCGTATTAACCTGGCGTACACAAAAGTGACGTCGCCAATCAGCGGCCGCATCGGCAAATCCAGCGTGACCGAAGGTGCCCTGGTGACAAATGGTCAGGCTGACGCGATGGCGACGGTACAGCAGCTCGATCCCATTTATGTGGATGTCACTGAATCCAGTAATGATTTCATGCGCCTGAAACAGGAAAGCCTGCAGCACGGCAGTGACACCAAAAGCGTGCAGTTGATTATGGAAAACGGAAAACCTTATGCGCTTCAGGGCACGCTGCAGTTCTCTGACGTCACGGTAGATGAGAGCACCGGCTCTATTACGCTTCGCGCCATCTTCCCCAACCCACAGCACGCTCTGCTGCCAGGGATGTTTGTTCGCGCCCGTATTGATGAGGGCGTTTCACCGGATGCCATTCTCGTTCCTCAGCAGGGAGTCACCCGGACGCCGCGCGGCGATGCCAGCGTGATGCTCGTTAATGATAAAAACCAGGTGGAAACGCGAGCCGTCACAGCCTCACAGGCGATTGGCGATAAGTGGTTAATCACGAGCGGTCTGAAAGCCGGTGAAAAGGTTATCGTCAGCGGTCTGCAGAAAGTACGTCCCGGCGTCACCGTGAAGGCCGAAGAGGATACCGCGACGTCCGTCGCGCAATAAGGTACGAATCCCTATGTCTAAGTTTTTTATCCATCGACCGGTCTTCGCCTGGGTGCTGGCGATCATCATGATGATTGCCGGTGGCCTCGCAATTATGCAGCTACCGATTGCACAATACCCGACTATCGCGCCGCCAGCGGTGGCCATCTCCGCAACCTATCCAGGTGCGGACGCACAAACCGTTCAGGATACGGTGACTCAGGTTATCGAACAGAACATGAACGGTATCGATAATCTGATGTACATGTCCTCAACCAGCGATTCCGCAGGCGGCGTTACCATCACCCTGACCTTTAAATCAGGTACGGATCCGGATATTGCGCAAGTTCAGGTGCAGAATAAACTGCAGCTGGCGACGCCGCTTCTTCCTCAGGAAGTACAGCAGCAGGGGATTAGCGTCGAGAAATCAAGCAGTAGTTTCCTGATGGTTGCCGGATTCATCTCCGATAACACGAGCACCACTCAGGATGATATATCCGACTACGTTGCATCGAACGTCAAAGATACCATCAGCCGCCTTAACGGCGTCGGCGATGTACAGCTCTTCGGCGCGCAGTATGCCATGCGCGTCTGGCTGGACGGTAATCTCCTGAATAAGTACAACCTCACGCCTGTCGACGTCATTAACCAACTGCAGGTACAGAACGATCAGATTGCAGCAGGCCAGCTTGGCGGTACGCCGGCCCTTAAAGGGCAGCAGCTAAATGCATCCATTATTGCTCAGACGCGACTGAAGGATCCGGCAGAGTTTGGCAAAGTGACTTTGCGCGTGAACGCGGATGGCTCAGTGGTACACCTGAAAGATGTGGCACGTATTGAGCTGGGAGGTGAAAACTACAACGTTGTCGCAAAAATCAATGGAAAACCGGCTTCAGGACTGGGAATTAAGCTCGCTACCGGCGCCAATGCCCTCGATACCGCCGCCGCGATTAAAGCGAAGCTTGCCGAACTGCAGCCGTACTTCCCGCAGGGGATGAAGGTCGTCTATCCCTACGACACTACGCCGTTTGTGAAAATCTCTATTCATGAGGTTGTGAAGACGCTGTTTGAAGCGATTATCCTCGTCTTCCTGGTGATGTATCTGTTCTTACAGAATATCCGGGCCACGCTGATCCCCACCATTGCGGTTCCGGTCGTCCTGCTCGGGACCTTTGCCGTACTGGCGATGTTCGGTTACTCCATCAATACGCTAACGATGTTTGGCATGGTGCTGGCAATAGGCCTTCTGGTCGACGATGCTATCGTGGTGGTGGAAAACGTCGAACGCGTCATGGTAGAAGAGAAGCTTCCCCCCAAAGAAGCGACGGAAAAATCAATGTCGCAAATTCAGGGGGCGCTGGTCGGCATTGCCATGGTGCTATCGGCAGTGTTTGTCCCGATGGCCTTCTTTGGCGGCTCTACGGGGGCGATCTATCGGCAATTTTCTATCACCATCGTCTCCGCCATGGCGCTGTCCGTACTGGTCGCGCTGATCCTGACCCCCGCGCTTTGTGCCACATTACTGAAACCTGCATCAGCCGATCATCATGAGAAAAAAGGATTTTTTGGCTGGTTTAATGCGAAATTCGATCGTAGCGTGAACCACTACACTAACAGCGTCAGCGGGATCCTGCGCTGTACCGGACGCTACCTGATCATCTATTTGCTGATCGTTGTGGGTATGGCCGTCCTGTTTATGCGCCTGCCCACCTCCTTCTTGCCGGATGAGGATCAGGGGGTATTTATGACCATGATCCAGCTTCCTTCAGGCGCAACGCAGGAACGCACGCAAAAGGTTCTTGATACGGTTACCGATTACTATCTGCATAAAGAGAAGGCGAATGTTGAAAGCGTCTTTACCGTTAACGGCTTTAGCTTTAGCGGTCAGGGTCAAAACTCCGGTATGGCGTTTGTCAGCCTGAAGCCATGGGAAGAACGCAGTGGCGCAGAGAATGGCGTTGAGGCAATCATCAAACGTGCGACCGTTGCCTTCAGTCAGATTAAAGATGCTATGGTCTTTCCTTTCAATCTGCCGGCAATTATCGAACTGGGTACGGCGACCGGTTTTGACTTTGAGCTTATCGATCAGGGTAACCTTGGCCATAGCGCGTTAACCCTGGCCCGTAATCAACTTCTGGGTATGGTGAGAGAGCATCCTGACCAGCTGGTACGCGTTCGCCCCAACGGGCTCGAAGACACGCCGCAATTTAAGCTGGATGTTGATCAGGAGAAAGCTCAGGCTCTGGGGATTTCGCTATCCGATATCAATGAAACCATTTCCGCGGCGCTAGGGGGTTACTACGTCAACGACTTTATTGACCATGGACGAGTGAAAAAAGTCTACGTTCAGGCCGATGCAAAATTCCGTATGCTGCCGAGCGATATCAATAATATGTACGTCCGCAGCGCGAATGGCGAAATGGTTCCGTTCTCCGCCTTTGTCACCTCACGCTGGGTTTATGGTTCACCGCGCCTGGAGCGCTATAATGGCTTACCCTCTATGGAAGTTTTGGGTGAAGCTGCTCCGGGGAAAAGTACCGGCGATGCGATGATTTTAATGGAGCAGTTAGCCAGCAAGCTTCCTGCCGGTATTGGTTACGACTGGACGGGAATGTCCTATCAAGAACGTTTATCCGGTAACCAGGCGCCCGCGCTCTATGCCATTTCGCTTATTGTTGTCTTTCTGTGTCTTGCGGCGCTTTATGAAAGTTGGTCTATTCCTTTCTCCGTCATGCTCGTCGTTCCATTAGGGGTAGTTGGTGCATTACTGGCGGCGTCGTTACGCGGGCTTAATAATGACGTTTATTTCCAGGTGGGCTTATTAACAACTATCGGCCTCTCTGCGAAAAACGCGATTCTTATCGTGGAGTTTGCGAAAGACCTGATGGATAAAGAAGGCAAAGGAATTATCGAAGCCACACTTGAAGCATCGCGTATGCGTTTACGCCCTATCCTGATGACTTCGCTGGCCTTTATCCTCGGGGTTCTGCCTCTGGTTATTAGCCATGGAGCCGGCAGCGGCGCCCAAAATGCGGTCGGTACCGGCGTTATGGGCGGAATGCTGACGGCAACATTACTGGCGATCTTCTTTGTTCCTGTCTTCTTCGTCGTGGTAAGACGCCGCTTTACGAAACACGCAGAGTAAATATGTTTTTCTAAAGGCACCTTTCAGGTGCCTTTTTTTCGTCTGCGTTTCGATAACTATCCTGATGATATTAAATATATTTATTGCTGCGGTACCCAATACACATTATTTCCCCATAGTTATCTGGATTTCTTCATGATATTTACGTTACTCATAAATTGAGATTATTTACTCTAGCGGCCCCCCATATTGCTGATGATAAAATAAACCGTTCCGCGCAGGTACGGGTTCTCCAATACAGCGAAGCGGATTATTTAGAGGTAATATCATGAATAAAGTTATTCTAGTGGCATTGCTGGCAACGCTACTCGCCGGCTGTGCACATGACTCTCCGTGTGTACCGGTCTATGATTCTGAAGGCAGATTAGTGCACACCAATACCTGTATGAAAGGAACGACCCAGGATAACTGGGAAACCGCCGGCGCGATTGCCGGGGGCGCAGCTGCCGTTGCTGGCCTGACGCTCGGCATCGTGGCGTTGACTCGTTAATTCCTTTCTTTTCTCTGCCATGACAGGTGCCGGAGCGAGCTCCGGCACCGCTTTTCCCGAAGGTAAGCTCCACAATGCTTAAACTGCAATACCGGCAGCTGAAGCTCGGGAAACGATCCTTTAGATAAGATCAAATGGGCAAATTGTCATTGCCAGGTCTGGTATAAATGGATATTTTCGCAGCAGCACAAACGCAAAAAGCCCATCCTGACGGATGGGCTTTTCACTTATTTGATGCCTGGCAATGCCCTACTCTCACATGGGGAGACCCCACACTACCATCGGCGCTACGGCGTTTCACT
>NZ_JAWXQV010000105.1:0-42085 GCF_033843325.1 Klebsiella sp. JN_Kp126
CAGAATTCCTGCACAGTTGGTGCAGGTGGGACCATGGTCCCGGGCACAATGCCGGTACAGATGATGCAGGTGGGACCGTGGTCCCGGGAAGATTCTCGTAGCTGACGAACGTTATGATGGAAAGCAGGTTAAAGCCAGTGATGTTTTACTGGCCTGAGGAATAAATCAGAGAGACAGGGGATAATACAAGCAATAGAGGTCAGTATTAAACATCTACATATCAGGAGATCGGTTTTTCGAGGTCCCTTAGAATGGCTTCAATCTTCTCAATGCACTCAGCTGGAAGTCGGGACCTGTCAAGGTTCAGAACCATTTTATCGCCTTTGTACAATGCTGTTGCCCCCGGCGCAAACTGATGACGTGAGCTCAGATTCACTCTTGATGCAGGAGACGTTTTCAGTACCGATGTTAAAAGACTTATGACTTCTTCTGCTTCAAAGATGACACCCGCTTTCTTCTGTTCATGGAGAGTCACGGCCTGCTGCTTCAGTAATTCTTCTTTATCTGCAAAAGCTTTCTGAAGGGCTTCACCTGACCGGGCAGACAATTCACCTGGATGAGAGAAAAGGGCGACAACGGATTTCGGCAGTCTGGCTGTGTTGATACAGCGAGTAATAATCTTACGTGAGATGTTTTCCGCATCGGCAAGTGCAGAAATATTTCCGGCAAATTCATTCTGCAGTCGGTTTGCATAACGCTGACCACGCTCATAAGCACTCGTCGGGCGATAATCGTTGCCCAGTCTGGACAATGCTGACATCTGCTCATCGTCAAGTTCACCGACCAGAATACGATAATCACTTTCTGTCAGGATAGCGGCCTTGCGGCGACGGCTGCCATCTGCAATTTCAATGATATCGGAAACCCGACGACCAAAAGCCGGAGTCTGCTGACCGGTCAGTAAAAATGAAGGAATGAGATCATCCAGGGCATCTTCGGTCAGTAGTTCCTGATCACGCTCGTTACCTGACCATACCCGGGAAGCATTTTCAACAACATCACCCCGGAGCACCTCTAGGGTAAACTTCACTTCCCGACCACACACCGGTAACGTAATTGCATTGCCGCGAGCCATAGCCCCGACACGTGCAATTAACGAATCCACCATTGGTGCAGCTGGCGCTGTCGTGTCTTCAACTGCCTGAGTATTTGCTGTATGTCTTGGAATGACGGGTGCACGCTTCATTATCTAATCTCCCAGCGTGGTTTAATCAGACGATCAAATATTTCATTACAAACAGGTTCCCAGATTGAAAGTGCGTTTCGCCATGCACCGGTCGAAGAACGTTGATCAATCGCCTGTTCGAAAACGGTTCTCATGCGGATCTGGCCTTTACCTACTTCATCGGTTTCACGTACCACATTTTTTAAAACCATGCTTCCCCACGCATCGCGAATTTGCTCTTCCATCCACGGTGACTGTGAACCATTATTATTACTGTACTTGGTAAGCAGAATACGGACATCCGGCTCAAAGCCTTTAAGATCCACATTCCTGAGCAAATCACGAAGCATATCGAAAAACTGCAGTGCAGAAGTGTAATCGAACAGCTCTGCCGGAGTGGGAACAATCAGCACATCAGCAGCGCATACGACATTAATCGTGCCAATACCGAGGTTCGGTGCGCTGTCGATCACAATCACGTCATAGTCATGAGCGACCGTTTCAATGGCAAGGCGGAGCATCAGATGCGGGTCTGTGGGCAGTTTTCCTTCATCAAATTTGCCCATCAGCTCAGTTTCAATGCGATGCAGTGCCAGGCAGGACGGAATGATATCAAGGCCAGGCCAGCAGGTGGGTTTTATCGCATAACTGGCATCATCCTTTTCACCAAGATAAAAAGGCAGGAGAGTATCTTCAGCATGTATATGAAGATCGGGCACCCATCCGTGATACATCGAGGCTGTGCCCTGAGGATCATTACCCTCTACAAGCAGGACGCGTAAACCTTTCAGGGCCAGGTCCTGAGCCAGGTGAACAGAAACGGAGGTTTTGTAAACCCCCCCTTTATGAGCGGCAACCCCGATCACCGGTGGGAAAGCATCTTCTGCACGTCGCAGTCGGGTACCAAACACATCCCGCATATGATTGATTTGTTCGATGGTATAACCAACACGCTGTTCAACTCTGCCACGGGTTTCCATATCCGGGTGGGGTAACCGGCCGGCTTTCTCTGCATCCCTGATTGCCTGAGAAGAAACTCCAACCAGATCCGCCGCTTCACCTATTCTCCAGCGGCGTGTGATCTTCCTGGCTTCCGGACTGTCGTCATTAAACTGCGCAATGGCAATAGCCTTCGTCATCTCATGTCCAGCAGTAATGCACTGGTTAAGTGTGTCCATCAGTCCCATTCTGAGCATCCTTTAATCATCGCTTTGCATTATTTTATTAAATCTTGGAATTTTTTGCAAAGCAACAATAAAATCGCAAAGCCATCTGAAAATTGCAAAGCTGATGGTAATGAAGGCAGTAAACCGGGGAAAAGGGAGTGAATCACATACCGCAGTCAATATTTCTCACTGCCGCTCGCCGCAGTAAGCGATCTCACGTAGTGAGAACGCGGCGAGGAAGCGGAAAAGTACAGAGGCTGCACAAAGCACGAACGCTACGATGCCGGCGACTTCTCCGGATCAGTCTCTCTTCATGAAATTGACTGTAATATGTAAAAAATTGACTATGGTATGAAGTTAAAAAGCTGAAGGCTGGTTCACAGCAAAAGAAGATTCTACATATCGCAGTCAAGATTTAATGTTGAATCAGGGAGCGCTACTCATGCGGCATTCTAGTTATTCATGCAGGGCCCTGAATGTAGTGTGGAAGATAGGGCATGGATCAGCGTTATTCATTGCTTCGATCCAATAATTGATCCCAAAGAGATCATATTGAGATCCTAAAGAGATCCCCGGATCGCTGCAGCAGGCGCTGTGACTGGCCTGAACGTCATACTGGATCGACTGTGGAATGTAAAATGTTGACTGCTGTATGCAAAATCTAATACTGTGATATGCAACGGTATTTACTGAGGTATGTATATCCGTTGACTGCGATACGTATGACGACATTCTTTTGTGGATAACCGTTGAGGATCAAGATGACGAGCGAAAATAACAGCTTACCTCTCAATCTTCAGGAAGTGGACAAGACAACCGGCGAAGTTGTTAAGCTGGATGTCAACAGTACCAGTACTGTGCAGCCGGTAGCGCTCATGAGGCTCGGTCTCTTCGTTCCAACCCTGAAATCAACCTCCAGGAGTAAGGCAAACCGGAAAAACGTCACAGATGCCACTGAGGAGCTTGTACAGCTGTCCATTGCTAAAAGCGAAGGGTACACCGACGTTAAGATCACCGGTTCGCGTCTTGATATGGACACGGATTTTAAAGTCTGGCTCGGGATCATTCGCTCCATGTCAGAGTATGGGGTAAAAAGTGATACCCTGGAACTGTCGTTCGTTGAATTCGTTAAGATGTGTGGATTTGACTCCCGGCGCTCAAACAAGAAAATGCGCGATCGCATCAGTAATTCCCTGTTTAAACTCGCCTCGGTTACCCTGAAATTCCAGAGCGAGACCAAAGGATGGACCACCCATCTGGTGCAGTCAGCCTATTATGACATCAACGAGGATATCGTGGAGATCAAGGCTGAACCCAAGCTCTTTGAGCTTTACCACATGGACAGGCGGGTACTGCTTCGGCTGAAAGCGATTGACGCCCTGCAGCGGAAGGAATCGGCCCAGGCTCTGTATACCTACATCGAGAGCCTTCCCCAGAATCCCGCGCCTATCTCCATGAAACGTATGCGGGACAGGCTGAATCTCACCTCAAACATCTATACGCAGAACCACACGGTCCGAAAGGCGATGGAGCAGCTGCAGGATATCGGCTATCTGGATTACACCGAGTTTAAACGTGGCCGGGCGACTTACTTCAGTGTGCATTATCGCAATCCCAAACTCATCAGCGGGACGGTGAAGGTACCGCGCAGGGAGGAAGAGGAGCTGGCGCCGGAGCAGAATTATGACGAAGTCATTAAGGCTCTGAAGGCTGCAGGCATCGATCCTCAGAAACTTGCTGAAGCGCTCTCGGCAATGAAGCCGGTAAATTGACTGCGATATGCATTACCATGACTGCCGTATGCATAAGTGATCAGTTATTGACTGTGATATGCATCACGCATACCACAGTCAATATTCGCTCTCTTTCCTGCTTGTGAAGAACGGACAATATTGACTGCGGTATGTTATTTTTGGCCAGAATATGCTGATATTGACTGCAGTATGTAAGTTTGACGTGAGCGTTACCCGGCCAGCTGAATGCTCTCCACATGACTGCATCCCACAGTCAATATTTCAGTACATCCCCGGTCCGCACTGAATGAAACCGCTCAGCAGAGCATTGATTCCCGCATTGCCGCTAAAACCAGTCCTCCGAAGTTCACTAATCCTGTCGTACCCGCTGCCCGCCTGCAATCGTAAAGAGAAAGCCCATGGCTGTCAGAACCGCCCCGGACGCAGTCCCCAACGATATGTTCGTACTGAATAACGACCAGGCTTGCCGGTTTGGAAAGGCCCCTCAGGTACATTCACTGTAACCTGCTCGCGCAGGACTCCTGCTGATATCCGGATCTCAGTGAGTTTTATTGTCTGCGGTATGAAAATGCCAGCTGTCATCTGAGGACGGGCCTCCTTAATACGGATGATGTTATGGTGCAATGAGAAGGGGGAGGGGGAACGTGATGCGGTATGAGACCAGAACCGGACGGAAATGATGCCCGGCTCATACCGGATAAGTACCACGCAGCACGGTGAGGGACTTTGAAAGGATTGCCTCTGCCTCACCTGTGGCGCGGAGTTTATCTTTTTCCCTTTCACGTAGCGGCGAAAACCCCCGCCGCCAGCCCGACATTCTCATCCGGGCGGTGGCAGGGAACGAAGGATCTCTGCGGCATCGCGACCGTCAGCGGTAAAGGGAACAGCCAGAGTGGCGGCCATGTCCAGCGCGAATACCCGGGTATAGACTTCCATTGAGCGCGGATCCTTATGCCCGGCCAGTGCCTGGATGACCTTCCTGGGCTGCCGGTGATACAGCATGTGCATGATATAGCTGTGCCGGAAAGTATGTGGGGTCACGGGGATCGAAAAATGCACGTTGTCAGCTTCAGCCCGTTTCACTGCCTGCTTCAGCCAGTTGCGCATTGTCTCATCCGTGACAGGCCATAACGGCTCACGCCGGCGGGGGCGGGTGGTGACCATCCAGCTTTCCATCTGACGCACAAAACTGGCATCCGTCAGCGGTACCAGACGCACTTCATCTTTTGGCGGCCGGCCACGACGTGCCCGCACTTTTTCCGACAGCACCCGAACAAAAGGGCGCAGACCATCCAGGTCGAACGATTCCGGGGTGAGCGTCCGGGCTTCACCGATACGGATCCCGGTATTCCACATGGTGGCGAACAACATGTGGTGACGCTGGTCAGGCATATACCAGAGGAGGGCGCTCACTTCCGGCGCCAGGAGGTAAGCCGGCGTGGCACCTGTTGAGGTGGCCATCCGCCGGAGTGCCACCGCGGTCGCAAAATCAACGCCCGGGGCGATCGGCAATAACGAAACGCGTTCTGGTGAATTCTGCAGGGGAATGATGTTGTTCATCGGCTATTTTTCACGTAGCGCATGCACTGGTTATGGATACAGTTATTCTGACCTGAATAGCCCGATCCTGCCATCACAATAAATCGCAGCGCGCGGATCCTTTTGTTGTCTTATCCCGCATTATTGCGGGTAAAACCAAATACGTAAAGGATCCTTTTTGAGCACAGATCCACGCTGAAGCCAGTCATGACGCGGGCTGAGGGCCGTTTTACGGTTTTTGGGAGAATTGGAGTAATGCCAGGATGTACATGTTAGGCAGGAAAAAGAAGAGAAGAATGGCGTTGGATGCCGGGCAACCGCCCGCATTATGGGCGTTGGCCTCAACACGATTTTACGTCACTTAAAAAACTCAGACCGCAGTCGGTAACCTCACGCATACAACCGGGCAGTGACGTCATTGTTTGCGCGGAAATGGACGAACAGTGGGGTTATGTCGGCGCTAAATCACGCCAGCGCTGGTTGTTTTACGCGTATGACAGGATACGGAGGACGGTTGTGGCGCACGTATTCGGTGAACGCACGTTGTCCACGCTGGAGCGTCTTCTGGGCCTGCTGTCGGCCTTTGAGGTCGTGGTATGGATGACGGATGGCTGGCCGCTTTATGAATCACGCCTGAAGGGAGAACTGCACGTTATCAGCAAGCGATATACGCAGCGCATTGAGCGGCATAACCTGAATCTGAGGCAGCATCTGTCAAGGCTGGGCAGGAAGTCACTGTCGTTCTCAAAATCGGTGGAGCTGCATGACAAAGTCATCGGGCATTATCTGAACATAAAACACTATCAGTAAGTTGGAGTCATTACCTTCTTTGCCGCCGGACATTGTCCGGCGCAACACCAAACCGGTCTGGCGGGCTGAGCCAATCCCGCAGGCAAATTCAGCCCTTACCGGATGGCTCAGCCCCCTACTCATTGGAATTGGATATTCAACTTTCAGGGGCTACTGCGCCAGACTTCAGTCTTTAAAGTGATTGACTTAGCGCCTGGCACACTCAATTTATTTAGGTAGCGGGCCTAATTGCACCCCATCAGGATAATACTTCCAGCCATCGCGAATTTTGACATTTTCATCCCACGGAAGTTTGTATTCGCCATTGGCAAGATCGCGCACCCAGGTCAGGTAATTCTCGCGTTCGCCTCCCGGTTTGCCGACATAGCCCCGGCAGCCAAGGTTGAAAATATTGTTTTCCAACGCCCAGTTTTCACGCGCTTTATCCACCAGGCGCGGGAACAGCTCTGCGGTAACAATTTCCCATGGGTTGCGGTGCCCCTGCTGAATGACGTTACCGTCATAATTGCAGACCGTACCCTCGCCGAAGTAATAAAAGACATCGTCATAACCGGCCAGATTCACCGAAACGGTATACATCAGGTTTTGCCAGGCATTCGTCCGGTTGGTCCAGATCCACTGATCGTTCACCTGCGTGGAATAGCCCGAAATACGGATATAGACATTGCAGCCTTTATAAGCAGCCTCACGCGCCAGTTCCGGGAACATGCCGTCATGGCATATGCAGACGGCGAGTTTAGAACCTTTAGGCCCATCGCATACCGGCATTCCCATATTTCCCGGCATCCAGGGCTCAATCGGAACCCATGGTTGCAGCTTGCGGTAATGCAGAGCGATATCGCCCCGATCGTTAATGATAATAGCGGTGTTGTACGGTGGAAGAGACGGGTCTTCATTGCGCTCCATTAAGGAAAATACCCCCCAGATGCCGTTGCGGATACAGGCCTCTTTGAACTGACCAATCTCCGGGCTATCGAGAGTGAGTAACATCTCGTCATAGGTCCAGATTTTAGTATTCAGTCCCTGGGTTGAATATTCCGGGAAGACGATAACATCAAGTCCCGGATATCCGGCTTTGGTGGAGTCGACGGCCTTACAAATCTTATCGACCTGTATCTGGATATCCTCCGGTCCTTTAATAACGGGAACGGGGTATTGGATGGCGGCAATTAATAACGCTTCATCCCAGGAGCTTACACTTCCGGTGCTACCCATAGCAGACCTCTCGTAGTTAAGTTGGTGATATAAATTTAAACTGACAGATATGACGCAATTTGTTCTTCATCAGCACCAGAACGCGCCTGTTGATGAACAATATTGCCTTTCTCAATAACAACAATTTTATCTGACACATCGAGTACAAAGCTTAAAACCTGCTCGGAAACTAATATGGTCAACCCTTCTGCATCACGAATCTTACGTAATATTTTTGCCATTTCTTTAATAATTGACGGTTGAATTCCCTCCGTTGGTTCATCCAGCAAAAGTAATTTGGGTTTACCGGCGAGAGCTCTGGCCATAACGAGCTGCTGCTGCTGACCACCGGAAAGATTTCCCGCCATCCGTTTGCGCATTTCTTTCAGCACAGGGAAATAGTCATACAGGTATTCAGGAACCTGTAACGAACGGGATTGGCGAATCCCCGTTTTTATATTTTCTTCAACCGTCATGGTTGAAAATACCATTCGCCCCTGCGGGACAAAGCCAATGCCATGCTGAACGCGCTGGTAACTAAGCAAGCCGGTAATATTTGTACCGGAAAACTCTAACTCACCGGCACAGGACGGTATCATACCAATCAGTGATTTCATCAGCGTGGTTTTACCCATACCATTGCGCCCTACCAGAGCGACGATTTCACCCTCTGCTAACGTCAGATTCAGTCCACTGATGACCTGGCTCTGACCATATGCGACAGCATAATCAGAAATTTTCAGCATCCGTGTCTCCTTAATGACCAAGATAAACGTCAATAACCCGAGGGTCGTTTTTGACTTTATTGATGCTACCTTCCGACAATACTTTTCCCTGGTGCATGACGGTGACATGATCGGCAATGTCTTCGACGAACTGCATGTCGTGTTCAATCACCAGTACAGAACGTCCCCCGGCAATTTTGCGCAGGAGCTGCGCGGTTTTTTGGCGTTCGGCGACAGACATGCCTGCCACGGGTTCGTCCAGCATCATGAGCTTAGGATCTTGTATTAGTAGCATCCCTATTTCTAACCACTGCTTTTGCCCATGGCTGAGAAGGTCAGCCTGCGTATGTAGGTAATCGGCAAGGAAAATTTCGCCAGCAACCTGTTCGACCGCAGCGATTATTTCTGGCGTGCGACGAAAGAACATGGCGCCCAACGCGGTTCTGGCTTTGGGATAAGATAACTCGAGATTTTCAAATACCGTTAAGTTCTCATAGATTGATGGATTCTGGAATTTACGCCCAACCCCTTCATGAACAATTTTATTTTCCCGAAGTTTACTCAGTTCCTTATTGCGAAATTTGATGCTGCCGCTGGTTAGCTTTGTTTTCCCGCAAATGAGATCAAGCACTGTTGTCTTACCCGCGCCATTTGGGCCAATAATAACGTAAATCTGCCCCTCATCGATGTACATTGAAAAATCATCGACGGCTCTGAAGCCATTAAATGAAACGGTTAATCCCTCTACCGCTAAAATTATTTCTTTTATCGGATTTTTCATTTCAGCACTCCGGTGTTTACTCTGGGTTTGGTCATACTCTTTTTGCGCAGCAGCGACATCACGATCGGGTGAATATATTGCTGATAAAGCCCTGCCAGTCCTTTCGGGAAAATCAGCACGACGGCAATAAAGAGCAGGCCCATGGCAATCGTCCAGAGTTCAGGAAAAGACTCGGAAATACTGCTCTTGGCGGCATTGACGATAAGGGCGCCATATACTGCCCCCAGCAAAGAACCTCGCCCGCCCACGGCACAGAAAACGACCATTTCAATTGAAGCAACAGTGCCAATAAACCCTGGCGACATGAACCCTACTTGCAGAGTGAACATCGCGCCACCGATCGCCGAAAACAGAGCGCTAATGCAGAAAACCACCGTTTTGATATTCGCGACATCATAACCAGAGAAACGAACGCGGTCTTCCTTATCGCGAATGGCAACCATCAGTCGGCCGAGCTTGCTATTCACAATAAAATAGCCCGCGCTCACAACCAGCATCAGTAAAACAGCATTAATAAAGTAGAGGATATAGCGTGCAGAATCAGTACGGATATCCCAACCTAAAAGCGTGCGTAAATCCGTGATGCCGTTAATTCCCCCGGTGTAACCCTGTTGTCCGATAATAAGAATCGTCAGGATCGCGGAGATAGCCTGGGTGATAATAGCGAAGTACACCCCGCCAACGCGGCGTTTAAACATTGCGCTGCCGAGAATCCATGCGCAAATAGTGGGCACGATTAAAATAGCCAGAATTGTCAGACTAAAAGAATGGAATGGCTGCCAGAACGAGGGCAAAGCGGTTAGCTGATTCCAGTCCATAAAATCCGGGATGCCCGGGGTGGTTTGCATTTTTGTTTCCGCTGGCGAGGAAGCTTCCAGCTTGAGAAACATGGCCATACAATAACCGCCGAGGCCAAAAAAGATGCCCTGCCCCAGGCTCAGAATACCGCTGTAGCCCCAACAAAGTACCAGCCCGACGGCAACAAATGCATAAGTCAGGTATTTACCGATCAGGTTTAAACGGAAAAGATCCAGGGTTAGCGGCATGACGATAAAAATAAGGCCTATCACCAGGGCAATACCCAGTAGCGGATAATTTTGCATGCGTTTCATCATAAACTCCTAGCGGCGGACCCGGTTGGCGAAAAGACCTTGCGGACGCAATAGCAGAATGCCGACCACGATCAGTAGCGTAATCACCTTCGCCATTGAACCGCTCAGGAAAAACTCCAGCGTGGATTGCGATTGTGAAATGGCAAATGCGGAGGCGAGCGTGCCGAGCAAACTTTGCGCGCCGCCAAACACCACCACCAGGAAGGTGTCAACGATATACTGCTGGCCAGCCGTTGGACCTGTTGAGCCGATCATGGTAAAGGCGCTTCCGGCGATCCCGGCGATGCCGCACCCCAGTGCGAAGGTTCGACTATCGACCTGAGCCGTATTAATACCCACCGCGCTGGCCATCTGGCGGTTAAGTACCACCGCGCGGACTTTTATTCCCCAGGCGGAGAAATAAATCAGCCAGGCCGTAAAAGCGGTAATAACTACGGTCAGCAGCAGAACAAATACCCCATTAACAGGAATATCAATATTGTCGGCAAACTGATACGACCCCATTAGCCATGAAGGTAAGTCAACGCCGACTTCGCGGGGACCAAATAGCGAACGATAGCACTGCTGTAGAATCAGGCTCAGACCCCATGTCGCCAGCAGCGTGTCGAGGGGGCGTTTATACAGATGCCGTATCAGGATTTTCTCAACGAGCGTACCCAGCAAGGCGGTACACAGGAAAGCAAGGGCAATGGCAACAAAGAAGTAGATGCCGAAGATTGAAGGCAGATAAGCGCTGAAAAACTTACCGGTCAACCATGTGACATAAGCACCCAGGATCATGAACTCGCCATGAGCCATATTAATCACGCCCATCTGGCCAAAAATAATAGCGAGTCCAAGCGACATCAGAACAAACACGGCGAACAGGCTGAGCCCCGAAAACCCCTGCATGACAAAAATGGAAGCCAAATCGGCGAAGTTATAATCGCTGAACATGGAAGTATCCTCGGTGAAGTCAAAGACCCCCCACACTATATGGGGGGAAGCGTCGGTTAGTCTTTCGGGAATGGGTTCGGTTCGATAAGTTCTGGCGTCTGATAAATCACGTCGTACTGCCCATCCGCACGAGCGCGACCGATAACCGTTTTGGACCACAGATGATGGTTATCATGGATGCGTACATACCCTTCCGGCGCATCTTTGAACTCAATATCGGGCGAGGCCTTACGAATTTTGTCCACGTCGAACGAGCCAGCTTTCTCAACCGCCGCTTTCCATAACCATGGGCCAAGATAGGCCGCCTGAGTGACATCGCCGATAACCATGTCATTACCCCAGCGCTTTTTAAATGCGGCGACAAAGCTTTTATTTGCCGGATTATCCATACTCTGGAAATACTTCATCGAGGCATAGGCGCCGACGATATTTTCGCCGCCAATACCGCGGATCTCATCTTCCGTGACGGAGATGGTCAGCAGCAGCGGTTTCTCCTGCGTCATATCGATCCCCGCCGCCTTCAATTGCTTATAGAAGGCCACATTCGAACCGCCGACAACAATGGCATAGATAACATCAGGCTTCTTGAGTTTTATTTTGTTTATAACCGAATTGAACTGCGTATTACCGAGTGGGTAATAATCTTCGCCAACGACTTTCAGCCCCAGCTTTTCAATATGGTGACGGGCGATTTTGTTTGCAGTACGCGGCCAAATATAATCAGAGCCAAGCAGGTAGAAGGTTTTTGCATGTTTATTTTTAACTACCCAATCAATGCCGGAGATTATCTGTTGAGTAGCTTCCTGTCCGGTATAAATAACGTTTGGCGATTGCTCCAGCCCTTCGTAAAAGGTTGGGTAATAGAGCATGCCGTTATATTGCTCAAGTACCGGCAGCATGGCTTTGCGGGAAGCCGAAGTCCAGCCGCCGAAGATAGCGGCGACCTTATCACTGACCAGTAACTTACGCGCTTTTTCTGCAAAGGTCGGCCAGTCGCTGGCCCCGTCTTCCTGTACATATTCAATTTTTCTCCCCAGTACCCCTCCGGCAGCGTTAATCTGCTCAATAGCCAGCTTTTCAGCCTGGATCGAGCCGGTTTCACTGATGGCCATCGTGCCTGTGGATGAATGCAGTATCCCGACCTTGACGCTATTGTCGGTGACCGCCAGGCCCGTGGTATTAACCACTGACGTCGCCGGGGCGGCGATGGCCGTATTAGCTGCCATCATCAGGCCGGCAATCGCCAAAAGTTTCGCTTTGAGGCACGCCTGGTGAAACCGGCCTGGGCTCGGGATTTTCATATTGCTATGTGGCTGGGGTAAATCACGAATGTTCATGGTAGCCCTCATAATCGTTATGGTTCATCTCAACTGGGGCTATCATGCGAGAGAGTCCATCAATCCAACAATGCGCGAGGTAACGCAGCGGCTACGTCATTTAACGTATTGGTTAATTCTCATAATCAAGACATGCTCACGTGCGCGATAACAAGAAAATACTAAGACGCGCCTGTGGTTAAGTTCAGCATTTTTATCATTTCAGGAGCAGTGAATGACCGTTCAGCAAAAGGCGTTTAAATCGCGCAGACGCTACAACCAGTGGGTGACCAATCAGACTCTCGAGGATTTTGCGCTCCGCTATACGCCGGTCTCGGCACGACGCTGGAGCGCAAAGCGAGTTGTTATGACAGCGCTCAGCGCAATTACCTTTTTGGCGCTTGAAGCCATTGGCGGCGCGCTGACGTTAACCTATGGATTTAATTATGTGGTGGTGGCGGTTATCTTAGTTAGCATTATTATCTTTGCGCTATCAATGCCGATTGCCATTAATGCCGCAAAAAACGGCCTGGATATTGATTTGCTGACCCGCGGCGCCGGATTTGGCTACCTTGGTTCCACGGTGACCTCGTTAATCTATGCTTCTTTCACCTTTATATTTTTCGCCCTGGAAGCCGCTATTATGGCGATGGCGCTTAATATGCTGTTTGGCCTGCCATTGCACTTTGGTTATCTGATTGGTTCCGTTGTTGTTATTCCCCTCGTCACCTGGGGGTTCACTTTTATTTCCCGTTTTCAGCAGTTCACCCAGTTTTGCTGGCTGGCGCTACAGCTATTACCCTTTATTTTCATTTTAATACGTGAACATCATGTGCTGCAAAACTGGATCGACTTCCCTGGTTTTATTACAGCCCGCGATGGTTCTTTCGATTTCCTTCAGCTCGGCGCCGTCTGTTCCGTACTGCTCTCACTGGTAAGTCAAGTGGGAGAGCAGGTCGATCAGGTTCGTTTTTTACCAAAGCCACAACATCCGGCCCGCTGGAGATGGTATGGCGCAGTAATTGCCGCAGGTCCGGGGTGGGTTGTCATCGGCGCCATCAAGATCCTGCTCGGCTCCTTCCTCGCCGTGCTGGCGTTTAATTACGGACTCGGCGCGGAACTGGCCAGCGAACCCACCCATATGTATCTGGTGGCATTTAGCTATGTCACCCATTCATCATCAACGCTACTGGCATTAACCGGTATTTTTGTGGTGCTCTCCCAGCTCAAAATTAACGTCACCAATGCATATGCCGGCTCGATCGCATGGTCTAATTTTTTCCTGCGCCTGACCCATCGTCATCCAGGGCGCGTCGTGTGGCTGTTTTTTAATGTCGGTATTGCTCTGTTATTGATGGAACTTGGCGTTTATCGCGTATTTGAGGATATCCTGGGCATTTATGCGGTGGCGGCCACATCCTGGCTTGGCAGCGTGGTTGCCGATCTCACGTTAAATAAGTGGCTTAAATTACGACCAGCGGAAATAGAGTTTCGCCGGGCCTATCTCTACGATATCAATCCTGTCGGCATCGGTTCGATGACGCTCGCCATGCTCTGCGGTCTCTCAGCCTGGATGGGATGGTTTGGTCATCCTCTACAGGTTTTTGCCTCAATGTTATCGTTGTGTCTGACGTTTATCACCGCCCCCTTCATCGCCTGGCTGACTCGCGGACGTTACTATTTTTCCCGGACGCCGGTGCAGGTCACGGCAACGGAATGCTGTGTCTGCGGTAATTATTTTGAAAAACCAGAGATGAGCTATTGTCCTTTTTATCAGGGCAGTATTTGCTCACTATGTTGTTCTCTCGATGTCCAGTGCAACGATACTTGCAAACCTCATGCGCGCTATACGGAACAGGCTTCAAAGCTTATCGGGATATTTATTAAAGAAAAATCATTACGCAAAATTGATCCCAGAGTGTGGAGTTTTATCAGCATTTTGCTGTTATTCAGTTCCGTCATCGGCCTGCTTTTGATGCTGGTTTTCGCTCAGATGCGCGATGAATTCGGCAGCGAGCAGGACCTTCTCGCCGCGGCGTTATGGAAAGTTTTTTTTATCCTGCTTATCGTAACCGGCGTCACCACCTGGCTATTTGTCCTGACAAATAAAAGTCGCCAGATTGCGCAAGAGGAATTGCGCCTGCAAAGCGACCGTCTGATGAAAGAAATTATTGCCCATGAAGCGACGGACCGGCAATTGCAGCAGGCAAAGGAAGATGCCGACGATGCTAATCAGGCCAAAAGCCGCTATCTCACCGGCATTACTCATGAACTCAGAACGCCGCTCAATGCGATGCTGGGTTATGCGCAATTACTCGAACGTGCTGATGATATCCCCCCAGCCCGGCAGCGCGGTATCGGTATTATGCGCAGAAGCGGCGAGCATCTGGCTAATCTAATTGAGGGATTACTGGATATTTCGAAAATTGAAGCGGGAAAATTAGAAATATATCGTGAAGAAGTGCGCATTGGCGATTTGGTGCAGCAACTGGTCGCCATGTTTGAACAACAGGCCAGAGATAAAGGACTGACATTTCACTACAACGCCCCACACTGGCTGCCCGAGGCGGTGATGACGGATGAGAAACGCCTCCGGCAAATTCTTATCAATCTGCTTTCTAATGCGGTTAAATTCACGGACAGAGGCAGTGTAACCCTCGATTTCCAGTATCGTAGCGAGGTGGCGTTTTTCTCGGTTCACGATACCGGCATCGGCATCGCCCCTGAGAACCTGGAACGCATCTTTAAGCCTTTCGAACGCGTATCCGGCGATAGTCGTCGGATCGGGACGGGCCTTGGGCTGACGATTACCCGGCTTCTGACTTATATCATGGGTGGCGATCTCCAGGTGGAAAGCATCCGTGGCGAAGGCACAACGTTTAAACTCACCCTGATGCTGCCAAGCTATAGCGGGGATGCCTACCAACCCGCCGAGCCTGCGGTAATCACCGGATATCCAGGCAAGCGACACACCCTGCTGGTAGTTGACGATGATGAATCCCATCGGCAGCTGATGATGGATTTACTCACGCCCATAGGCTTCACGCTGCTAACAGCCGAAAATGGTCATGTCGCGCTACATTTAGCCCGGCAAAATCATATCGACCTTCTTCTTCTGGATGTTGCAATGCCTGAAATGTCGGGGTGGGAACTGCTACGTCAGTTACGTAATAAGGGACAATTAGCGCCGGTAATTATGATTTCTGCGGAAGCGGATGAGGGTAAATGCCGCCATTTCACTGGCGAAGGGGAAGTTCGCTACCTGGTTAAACCGCTGCGTTTCCCTTTACTACTGGAGAACATCGGTGAAATATTGCATCTCCAGTGGCGCACGGAATGTCAGCCGCCAAAGCAGCCGGAAATACATGAACCACGCTCGCAGCTTACCCGCGTCCAGATTGAGTCGTTAAAAGAGATGGCCAGATTGGGTTATGTGAGAGGGTTTCGTGAACTGCTGGACAAACATATTTCCGCTAACCAGATCAGCAAAGCCGAGGGCGAAAAATTTGCCGAGTTGCTGAGGCGCTTTCGATTCAAAGAGATAGTCGAGAGTCTTGAACGCCCGGAGGGAGAGAAAAATGGCAATAGCAAAGCCGACGGTACTTATCGTCGATGATGATATCAACACGGTAAGTATGTTGAATGACACGCTTGATGAAGCCGGTTTTACCGTTCTGGTCGCTCTGGAGGGTAATCAAGCCCTTTCGATAACCAGCCAGATAACCCCGGATATCATTCTGCTTGATGCCGTAATGCCGCATCTGGATGGGTTTTCAACCAGTAAGCGCCTGCGGCAAAATCCGGGGCTGCGGCATACCCCGATTATTTTCATGACAGGCCTGAGTGATACGCAGAATATCGTTGATGCATTTGATGCCGGGGTGGTCGATTACGTAATTAAGCCGATACGCACGGAAGAGCTGGTTGTCAGAATGCGTACCCACTTGCGGAACTCAAAATTAACGGTCAGTGCCTATAGCGCGATGGATTCCGTTGGCCAGACCTTATGTGTTTTTAGCAAAGAGGGGCAACTACGCTGGGCCACGCCCAATGCATGGCAACTGATGAAAAACTTCAGCGATACCGGGTATGAACCCAATAAAAAAATAGTAAACCGGATCATCGGTTGGCTGAACAATACGGAAGGTTTAAAAATACCCTTAGATCTTTCATCGCAAGGCATCGCTCTGAAATTCTATCTTTCACGCCGGACCGCTGAAGGAGAAAGTTTGCTACGTATTGAAGAGATCAAAGGACATGAAGAAGTCGAAGCGGTGAAACGCCTGAAAAACAACCTAGGGCTGACGCAACGAGAAGCCGAAGTCCTCCTGTGGATTGCCAGAGGAAAAACAAACCGCGAAATTGGCGATATTTTAAACCTTAGCCCCAGAACCGTGAATAAACACCTTGAAATTGTATTTCCAAAGCTGAGTGTGGACAATCGCACCGCAGCGGCAGCGTTGGCAATAAATTCGCTATATGCCAGGGAGAAAATGTAGCGACAATGAGGCGTATTCGCGCAGACCTGCCCTGACATTTTTATCAGGCAGAACTGGCACCCTCATGTCCACGTCTCCGTCACCTGTGGCGGTATCGATGAGCACGGGAAGTGGAAGAAAATCAGCTTCCGTAAGGATGCCATGCGCGCCCGCTGGATGTGGAATATCCGCCAGCTTCTGCTGAGCGTCTGGTTCGAAGGCGTGGCCCTGCCGCCGTCCCTGTCACATATCACCACCGAATCACAATGGCGCAGTCTGATACCGACGGCCGGAGGCGACTACTGGCACGTCTACATGTCAAAAAAGACGGACGGTGGCAAAAACACCGTGAAATACCTGGGGCGTTACCTGAAAAAGCCGCCGATAGCGGGCTCCCGGCTGGCGCACTACGCCGGAAGTGCCACGCTGAGCTTTCGCTACCACGACCACAACACGGGCGAGCTGGCCACAGAGACGCTGACGCAGAGGGACATCGTGGCGCGCCTGAAACAGCACATCCCGGAGAAGTTCTTCCGTAAGCGTACAGCGAGAACCGTATTGACGAGGATGTGTTATTCAGTTGGCAGTGTGATGCGCCAGGGTAGCAGCTCGCTGACCCGGTTGACCGGCCAGTCAGCTATGACGTCAAGGACATGGCGAAGGTAGCTTTCTGGATCCACGCCGTTCAGTTTGCACGTCCCGATCAGACTGTACAGCAACGCTCCCCGCTCACCACCGTGGTCTGAGCCGAAGAACAACCAGTTTTTACGACCCAGACTGACCATCCGCAGCGCATTTTCAGCGATGTTATTATCGGCTTCGGCCCAGCCGTTTTCTGCATAGTACGTCAGGGCCGGCCACTGGTTCAGGGTGTACGTGAACGCCTTTGCCAGCTCCGAGTGTCGCGACAGCGTTTTCATTTTTTCACGCAACCAGCTTTCCAGGGTACTAAGCAGCGGTTTCGTTTTCCGCTGACGTTCAGCAAGCCGTTGTTCCGCCAGCATTCCTCTTATTTCCGCCTCCACGGCATACAGTTCGCCGATACGCTTCAGGGCTTCCTCCGTCAGGGCTGACGGCGTGCGAACGTGCACATCGTGGATTTTACGGCGGGCGTGAGGCCAGCAGGCGGCTTCCGTTATCCGGCCATCGCGGTACAGCTCGTTGAACCCGGCGTACGCATCCGCCTGTAGCACACCGCTGAACCCCGCAAGATGGGTCTGCGGATGGATGCCTTTTCTGTCGGGGCTGTAGGCGAACCACACCGCCGGTGCCAGCGCTGACCCGGCGTTGCGGTCATCACGAACATACGTCCACAACCGCCCGGTCTTCGTCTTCTTATTGCCCGGCAACAGCACCTGGACCGGGGTATCATCGGCATGGAGTTTACCGTCAGTCAGGACATAGTCCTGAAGCGCCTCCTCCAGCGGGGACAGCAGCCGGCAGCATGCATCCACCCAGCCCGACAGCAGTGAACGGCTCAGTTCCACGCCCTGGCGACCGTATATTTCAGACTGACGATACAGCGGTGTGTGCTCTGCATACTTTGAGGTCAGCACGCGGGCCATCAGCCCCGGTCCGGCGATACCCCGCTCAATGGGGCGCGAAGGCGCGGGGGCCTGCACGATGGCATCACATTTTGTGCAGGCATGTTTTTCCCGTACGGTCCGGATCACCCGGAAGGCGCTGCGCATCAGCTCCAGCTGTTCAGCGGCATCCTCACCCAGGTAACTCAGCGCACCACCACACTCCGGGCAGCAGGAACCCGCTGGCCGCAGGCGTTTTTCATCGCGGGGGAGTGATTCGGGGAACGGTTTGCGGGTGCGGGTCTGACGCAGAGTGCGCTGTACTGCCGGGTCATCCACCCGACCGGTCAGCGTATCGCTCTCTTTCTGAAGCCGGTTCAGATCGGCTTCCATTTGTGCGATACGGCGGGAGACTTTTTCGGAACGGCTGCCGAAGTTCATCCGGCGAAGTTTATCCAGCTGCGCCTGCAGATGGTCTATTTCGCGCTCCCGGTCTGCCAGCTTTTCCAGCAGGGCACGGTTCAGCGCTTCCTGTTCGGCAAGGCGCTGTTTCAGCAGAAGGATGTCGTCAGAAGAGATGTCATTCATAAGCCAGCATTTTACCAGGCTTATTCTGCGACAACCAGGATAAAGAAGCCTACAGCATGGTCAGGGAGGTCAGCAACCGCTTCGGCTGTCGCCAGTCGATGCCTTCCAGCAGCATTGCCAGCTGCGCCGGGGTCAGGAACACTTTGCCATCGCGAGCTGACGGCCAGGCGAAGCGCCCGCGCTCCAGCCGTTTGGTCACCAGGCACAGCCCGTCGCCGGTGGACCACAGAAGTTTAACCTGACTGCCGCTGCGGCCCCGGAAGATGAAGACATGGCCGGACATCGGTTCGTCTTTCAGCGCCGTCTGCACTTTTGCAGCCAGCCCGTTGAAGCCGTTTCTCATATCGGTAATACCGGCAACCAGCCAGATTTTGGTGCCTGTTGGTAGCGGGATCATCGCTTCAGTTCCTGTATCAGGGCTTTGTTGAATAAATCAGATTTCGGGTAAGTCTCCCCCGTAGCGGGTTGTGTTTTCAGGCAATACGCACGCTTTCAGGCATACCTGCTTTCGTCATTTTGTTCAGCGCTCGTACCAGGGCCATAACCTCCGCAACCTGACCATCGTAGTCACGCAGCGTCAGTGAACCCCCGAACAGCTGTTTTACCCGGTACATCGCCGTTTCCGCTATCGAGCGACGGTTGTAATCTGTTGTCCATTTCCACCGCGCATTACTCCCGGTCATTCGCTGATTAGCCACTGCACGGTTACGGTCTGCATATTCACCGGGCCAGTAACCCGCACCTTTTCGGGGAGGGATAAGGGCGCTGATTTTCTTACGCCGCAGTTCATGGGGTCTGAGGGCCAATGGAACGAAAACGTACGCTAAGGAAATAACCAATTGTTATAATTGATATTATTCATTCTTCTCTATGAACGAAAGCCCGCACTAAGCAATGTTTTAGCCTCAAATGACTTTTTTACCTACCCAACTAACGTAACGATCGCACATCAGGTCGTTTTTCAATCGCATAGTGACACCTGCACTCACATGCGAGAAAACACATATGATTTTGATTTCTTGTTTTGGTGGAGAGACAATACCCATTCATAGCAGGAGTACATAATGCCAGAAATTGCATCCCTACAACTTTTCAAAATACTATCTGATGAAACCCGCCTGGGTATCGTGCTACTGCTCAGGGAGATGGGGGAGCTGTGCGTATGCGATCTCTGCACAGCGCTGGAACAATCACAACCCAAGACCTCCCGCCATCTGGCGATGCTTCGGGAAAGTGGCCTGTTGCTGGATCGCAAACAGGGGAAATGGGTTCATTATCGCTTATCCCCGCATATTCCTTCCTGGGCTGCCCTGGTGATTGAGCAGGCCTGGTTAAGCCAACAGGACGACGTACAGGCCATCGCCCGTAAGCTGGCATCGGCCAACTGCTCTGGCAGCGGTAAGGCTGTTTGTATCTAAAAATTTTGCCTGTACATATGTGTTTTTACGAATGTGAGGTGTTAAAGATGAAAATGTTAACGGTGTTTGATCCGGCGATGTGCTGCAGTACCGGCGTTTGTGGTTCAGATGTCGATCAGGTTTTGGTCAATTTTTCTGCTGATGTGCAATGGCTGAAAGGGCGTGGGGTTCAGATCGAACGTTATAACCTGGCGCAGCAGCCTATGAGCTTCGTTGAGAACGAAAAAGCGAAAGCATTCCTTGAGGCTTCTGGAGCTGAAGGGCTTCCGCTGCTGTTGCTTGATGGTGAAACGGTGATGGCCGGGCGATACCCAAAACGCGCTGAACTGGCTCGCTGGTTTGGTATACCGCTGGAAAAGGTGGGTTTAGCTTCCACCAGTTGCTGTGGTGGTAAAACTTCCTGTTGTTGAGTATGTCAGGAGGACATATGAAATTCTTAGAGAATATCCCGTCTTACCTGTTTTTCACCGGTAAGGGAGGTGTAGGCAAAACTTCGATTTCCTGCGCAACGGCTATACGTCTGGCTGAACTGGGAAAGCGTGTTCTGCTTGTCAGTACCGACCCGGCTTCCAACGTCGGTCAGGTATTCGATCAGACTATCGGTAACACTATCCAGCCCGTGACTGCTGTGTCTGGTCTTTCGGCTCTGGATATTGACCCGCAGGACGCCGCCCAGCAATACCGCGCCAGAATCGTTGACCCTATTAAAGGTCTTTTGCCTGATGACGTTGTTAACAGCATCAGTGAACAGCTTTCAGGAGCATGTACGACAGAGATCGCTGCATTCGACGAGTTTACTGGCTTACTGACTGACGCTTCTCTGCTGACCCGCTTTGATCACATCATTTTTGATACTGCCCCAACTGGCCACACTATTCGCCTTCTTCAGCTTCCCGGAGCCTGGAGCAGCTTCATCGAAAGTAACCCGGATGGTGCTTCCTGTCTTGGTCCAATGGCTGGGCTGGAAAAACAACGCGAGCAATATGCTCATGCGGTTGAGGCATTATCCGATCCTGAACGAACTCGCCTTGTGCTGGTCGCGCGCTTGCAAAAATCAACTCTGCAGGAAGTCGCTCGTACTCATGACGAATTATCAGCTATTGGCCTTAAAAATCAGTATTTAGTCATTAACGGTGTCCTGCCTGCGAGCGAAGCAGAACGTGATGCACTGGCCGCTGCAATATGGCAACGGGAGCAAGAGGCGCTGGCAAATCTTCCTGCCGGGTTATCTGATTTGCCGACAGACAACTTATACCTGCAGCCGCTGAACATGGTTGGTGTGTCCGCATTGAAAGACCTGCTCAACGAACACGCTGAGATAACATCGCTTCCTGAACAAAGCCCACAGAACAAGCCAGAGAATATGTCGTTGTCTGTCCTGGTTGATGATATCGCCCGCAGTGAACACGGTTTGATTATGCTGATGGGCAAAGGTGGTGTGGGCAAAACCACAATGGCTGCGGCTATCGCCGTCAGTCTGGCGGATAAGGGTTTTGATGTGCATCTCACCACCTCAGATCCTGCTGCACATCTCAGTACAACGCTCAATGGCAGCCTCAAAAATCTGCAGGTCAGCCGAATCAACCCTCACGATGAAACTGAACGCTATCGTCAGCATGTTCTTGAGACGAAAGGCAGGGATCTGGATGAGGCTGGGAAACGGCTGCTCGAAGAGGATTTACGTTCTCCTTGCACAGAAGAGATTGCGGTGTTCCAGGCGTTTTCACGCGTAATTCGAGAAGCTGGCAAACGGTTTGTGGTCATGGATACGGCACCTACCGGGCATACGCTATTACTGCTTGATGCTACCGGGGCTTATCACCGTGAGATTGCCAGGAAAATGGGGGATAAAGGTCATTTTACCACTCCGATGATGCAGCTTCAGGACCAGGAACGTACCAAAGTCTTGCTGGTCACTCTGCCTGAAACCACACCTGTACTGGAAGCGGCAAACCTGCAGTCCGATCTTGAACGTGCGGGGATTCATCCCTGGGGCTGGATTATCAATAACAGCCTTTCGATTGCACAGACGCAATCGCCGCTGCTTTGCCAGCGTGCCCTACAAGAGCTTCCTCAAATCGAGGTTGTGAAAAACCAGCATGCAAGCCGCATAGCGTTAGTACCGGTAATGGCTGTAGAGCCCACTGGCATCGAGAAACTCAGAGAGCTGGCCGTTTAATTTTTTTGTATATACAGGGCGGCAAAGCCGTCCTGTCTGGAGGATTTATGTTACTGGCAGGCGCTATTTTTGTCCTGACCATCGTTTTGGTTATCTGGCAACCGAAGGGATTAGGGATCGGCTGGAGTGCGACGCTGGGCGCGGTACTGGCGCTGATCTCTGGCGTAGTCCATTTTGGTGATATCCCTGTAGTGTGGAATATTGTCTGGAATGCGACGGCGACCTTTATTGCCGTGATTATTATCAGCCTTCTGCTCGATGAATCGGGCTTTTTCGAATGGGCGGCGCTGCACGTTTCACGTTGGGGTAACGGTCGCGGGCGTTTGCTGTTTACCTATATCGTTTTGCTCGGCGCAGCGGTGGCGGCACTGTTTGCCAACGATGGTGCGGCATTGATTCTGACGCCAATTGTCATCGCCATGCTGCTTGCATTAGGTTTCAGCAAAGGTACTACGCTGGCATTTGTCATGGCCGCCGGGTTTATTGCCGATACGGCCAGTCTGCCGCTTATCGTGTCCAACCTGGTTAACATCGTTTCTGCAGACTTCTTTGGGCTGGGTTTCACTGAGTATGCGTCGGTAATGGTACCGGTGGATATCGCAGCCATTATCGCCACGCTGGTGATGCTGCATCTGTTCTTCCGCAAAGATATTCCGCCTACTTACGACCTGGCTCTCCTGAAAGCACCGGCAAAAGCGATTAAAGATCTGGCAACCTTCAGAACCGGCTGGATAGTGTTGATCCTTCTTCTGGTTGGCTTTTTCGTCCTTGAGCCGTTGGGTATCCCGGTCAGTGCGATTGCTGCTGTAGGGGCTGTCATTCTGTTTGCGGTGGCGAAGCGAGGTCATGCCATTAACACTGGCAAAGTGCTTCGCGGTGCGCCATGGCAGATCGTCATATTCTCTCTGGGAATGTATCTGGTGATCTATGGTCTGCGTAATGCCGGACTAACAGAATACCTCTCCGGTGTGTTGAACGTGCTGGCAGATAAAGGACTTTGGGCCGCGACGTTTGGTACTGGCTTCCTGACGGCTTTCCTCTCTTCCATCATGAACAATATGCCTACCGTGCTGGTTGGCGCTCTCTCTATTGATGGCAGCACCGCAACAGGCGTTATCAAAGAGGCGATGATTTATGCCAACGTGATTGGCTGCGATCTGGGGCCAAAAATTACGCCTATTGGTAGCCTGGCAACGCTGCTCTGGCTGCATGTCCTTTCACAGAAGAATATGACCATCACCTGGGGATACTATTTCCGCACCGGGATCGTCATGACTCTGCCTGTGCTGTTTGTAACGCTGGCCGCGCTGGCGCTACGTCTCTCTTTCACTTTGTAATGAGATACTGATATGAGCAACATCACCATTTATCACAACCCAGCCTGCGGCACGTCGCGTAATACGCTGGAGATGATCCTCAACAGCGGTATCGAGCCGACCGTTATTCTTTACCTTGAGACTCCACCTTCACGCGATGAGCTGGTCAAACTCATTGCAGATATGGGCATTTCCGTCCGTACTTTGCTGCGTAAGAACGTCGAGCCGTATGAGGAACTGGGTCTTGCAGAAGATAAATTTACTGACGACCAGCTCATCGACTTTATGCTGCAACATCCTATTCTGATTAACCGTCCGATTGTCGTGACGCCACTCGGAACTAAACTTTGCCGTCCTTCAGAGGCGGTTCTGGATATTCTTCCGGATGCTCAGAAAGCGGCTTTCACCAAGGAAGATGGTGAAAAAGTCGTTGATGATACAGGTAAAAGACTGAAATAAAGATGAAGGGGGCAAATGCCCCCTTCATTATTACTTCGCCATCTCTTCCAGCAGGTCAATACCAACAGGCTCTTCACTCTGTAGCGCTGTTAATGCAATACGCTTTGCATACTGCTCTTCCACATCAGAGATGAGAGGCAGCTCGCGGTTCGCCCTGGTCTTCAGGAAAGGTGAAGACGGTTGAGCAGCTGCCAGGCTGTTATTAACAACCCATGCCCACGGCTCGATGCCAGCGCGACGCAGATCCTGCTGCAGATTAGCTGCTTCCAGTACAGGTGTCGTTTCGGCAAGCGTCACGATAATCACCTTCGTCTTCTCCGGGTCCTGCAATTGCATCATTGGCGTCATCACATGGTCATGTGTTTGCCCCATCTGGCGCACCATTTCCCGGTGATAGGCTCCAGTCGCATCCAGTAGCAGAAGCGTGTGACCCGTTGGCGCGGTGTCCATAATGACAAAATGGTCGTCTGCCTCTTTGATTACCCGCGAGAATGCCTGGAAAACAGCAATCTCTTCAGTGCATGGCGAGCGGAGGTCTTCCTCCAGCACCGCCAGCCCTTCTGCATCTAATCCTTTGCCCTGATTTTCCAGGACTGAAGTGGTCAACAAAAACTGGCCACCGCGTTAGAGTTTTTCCAGTATCGGTTTTCTGATTCGTTTGGCAGTAACCCACCATTATATTCGTGCGGTCTTAGTGCGCTGTAATATCCAACGATATAGTCCGTTATTGCGTGAGCTGCATCGCTGAAGCTTACATAGCCCGTCGCCGGCACCCATTCGTTCTTCAGACTCCTGAAGAAGCGCTCCATTGGCCTGTTATCCCAGCAGTTTCCACGCCGACTCATACTCTGCCTGATCCGGTATCGCCACAGTAACTGCCGGAACTGCCTGCTCGTATAATGGCTGCCTTGATCGCTGTGGAACATCACCCCGACGGGCTTACCACGGGTTTCCCATGCCATTTCCAGTGCTTTCATGGTAAGCCTGCTGTCCGGCGAGAACGACATGGCCCAGCCCACTGGTTTTCTTGCGAACAGGTCGAGAACAACGGCGAGGTACGCCCAGCGCTTACCCGTCCAGATATAGGTCACATCACCGCACCACACCTGATTTGGTTCCGTTACGGCGAACTGTCGCTCAAGATGATTCGGGATAGCAACGTGCTCATGACCGCCACGCTTATACCGGTGAGTCGGCTGCTGGCAACTGACCAGCCCCAGCTCTTTCATGAGTCTGCCAGCAAGCCAGCGCCCCATCTGGTAACCTCTCTGGGTTGCCATTGTGGCGATGCTTCTTGCTCCGGCAGAGCCGTGGCTGATGCCATGCAGTTCAAGTACCTGACTGCGTAATACAGCCCGTCTGCCGTCTGGCTTTTCAGGACGGTTTTTCCAGTATTTGTAGCTGCTGCGATGAACCCCGAACACATGGCAGAGAGTGGCCACAGGATAACGCGCCCTGAGTTTCCCGATTATCGAGAACTGTTCAGGGAGTCTGACATCAAGAGCGCGGTAGCCTTTTTTAATATTTCATTTTCCATTTCAATACGTTGTAGCTTTTTCCTGAGCTCACGGATTTCAATTTGTTCCGGGGTAATGGGGGAGGCTTTTGGTGTTTTGCCCTGCCGTTCATCACGTAATTGTTTCACCCATCGCGTCATTGTGGAAAGGCCGACATCCATAGCGCTGGCTGCATCTGCCACGGTGTAGTTCTGGTCAACGACCAGTTGAGCGGATTCGCGTTTAAACTCTGCGCTGAAATTTCTTTTTTTCATTATGACACCTGTGTTGTTCTGAGGTGAGCATATCACCTCTGTTCAGGTGGCCAAATTCAGTAAACCACTTCAAGGGTAGAAATAAGGATATAGCCAAGATAATGTAATAGGCTAAAGAGGGAAAGGAATATGTTACAGGGCTTAATGAAAAGGGAGAAATTAGTCGCACCAGCATTACTTAATTTCTGCGGGTGTAGAAAGCGGATAGCAGGAGCTCCTGATAGGCTATCTATCCGACAGCCATATACAGAGACTGTCGAATAGGGTTAGCCACTGTGATTTACATCGTGGATTTATCTCGGGGTTCCATCACAAGTAACCTGGACGAGGTTATCCATCTCCGGATTAACGCCAGCTGGAGTCCAGTTAATTAATCCCAAATCGAGTTTGGCATTCGCCGTGGTCGTCAGAATAAAGGGTGTATTAGTTTTAGAAAAATCCATATTTTCTTTGAAACAAGTTAGCGGAATGCTGAGGGTGACCCATTTATTTAACGGGAGAGTATTTAAGGTCTCGTTGATAGCGATAGAGGAAGCGCATGGCCAACCGCACTGCATACCTATCTCCATTTTACGATCTGGTTTTTTCTTAACGCGCAAAGTCACCATTAAGTTACTGTTTGCCTTGAGATAATTATTCCGATTAATCCCTTTAACATTGGTTGTCTGGAGTTGGATAGATGCACCGGTACTCTCGCTGGTCCCCATAAATGTTACCTCGCGCGCATCCTGCTGACGTTTATAATCGACAGGGCGTACGCTAATATACTGCATCGCGGATTTACCGTTTATTGATACCTCGGTACCGGTCCAGTTACTCTCATCTCCCATTCTTAAACGATGCTCATCGGAGGCTTTTTCACCGAACAGCTCGAGTCGGGTGGTGGCCACCGGCGATTTTTCCATGCTCAACTCCCGGCAGCCCAGGCGACGATTATCGAGCGGTAAGCGATCCAAATCTTGATAATTAGCCGCCGTTCGTGAAGGCGGGTTGTAGGTCAATCCGTAACCAAAATTAAATAACACATGCTCTTTATCCGGCTTCTGTTCAAATTCCGGACGCTGCCAGCCAGCGATATTGGTTGGTGCCGCGTTGATTGTGGTCGCACATTTCTGTGCTGGCCATGAAAACGACAAAGCCCCCTGGAAATCATGACTTATCGTACCGCTAGTGTCGCGGAAGATGACATCGGTAATGCCTTCTGCTTCGGTGCCTGGTAACCAGGCGGCAACGAATGCATCGGAAAGATTGATCTCTTCGTTGACGTAGAGCGGTCTGCCAGAAAGCAAAATAACAACCGTCGGGATACCGGCTTTATTAAGTTTTTTTAATAATTTGAGATCTCCGGAATAGCCAGCCTTCAGCTCGGAGTAGGATAGCGTCTTATTATCAGGAATATCACCTAACCATTCTGCGTATGAGTCTTCGCCCATGGCGACGATAGCCACATCGGGCCGTTCTTTAAGATCCAGCTGGCTTGAGGAGAGTGTCATTACGTTGTGTTTGCCAATGGTTTTCTCAATGGCTCCTGCGACGGTAACGGCGTCAGGGAAATCAGACAGGTTATTTTCCGTCCCTTGCCAGGTGAGGCTCCAGCCGCCAATTTGCTTGCTGATATCATTCGCAGCGCTACCGGCAACCAGCACGTTGAGGTCTCGGCTAAGAGGCAAAATGTTATTTTTGTTCTTCAGCAATACTAGGGACTTACGAACTGCCTCCCTTGCCAGTGCGCGGTGGTCAGGATTCCCAAGAATGCTCTGTTTCCCTGCAAGGGTACGCTGAGACGGCATAGGTTTGTCCCACATACCAGCACGCATTTTGACTCTCAGAATGCGACTGACTGCGTCGTCAATTCTGGACATTGGGACGGTTTTGTCATTAACACTATCGAGTAAGCTGGTCCGAAATGACATCCAGTCCTTTCTTGCTGTCACCATGAAAATATCTATGCCAGCCAGCACTGCAGCTTCACAGTCTCCCATACTACAACCAGAGATTTCACTATGGCCGTTCCAGTCAGATATGACTATGCCATCAAAACCCATTTTGTCCTTAAGTACCTGCGTTAGCATATAATAGCTGCCGTGCAGTTTGCCGTTGTACTCGCTCCCGACCTTAATTCCCATAGCGGAATTTTTATCGTTTTTCCAGCTATTAAACGACGCCATTACGGCCTGAGCGCCCGCGTCTAGGCCTGAAAAATATCCTACCGCGTGAATATTACGCAGGTCATTCTCTGAATAATTAGTATCACCGCGATCAACGCCGTACAGCGTTCCGCCATCGCCAACAAAGTGCTTAACGGTTGAAATAACATGATGTTGTCCCTTCAGATCAGATGCAGAACCTTGTAGGCCCCTGACCATCTCTTTTGCATAGGCATAGACGATGGAGGGATCCTCAGAATAACCTTCATAGGTGCGTCCCCAACGATCGTCACGTGGCACCGCGACGGTGGGAGCAAAGGTCCAGTCAAGACCTGTCGCGGCAACTTCGAGAGCCGTTGCCTGGCCAATTCTATAAATTAAATCAGGATCGTGGGCGGCTCCCAGGCCAATATTATGTGGGAAGAGAGTGGCCTGGAAGACGTTGTTATGACCATGAACCGCATCGGTAGCCCACATAAAGGGAATTCTGAAGCCACGACCAGCAAAGGCCTTATCCGTTGCAATCCAGTATTTATCTGCTTCAGTGACCCAGCTCCGAGCCAGAGAGTGTTTATTGTTATCAGGCCAACCACCGCCACCGTTAAGTACCGAACCAATTTTATATTGAGCCACTTCCTCAGGGGTGATTTCCCGAAAATCAGGCTGCAGCATTTGGCCAATTTTTTCATCAAGAGTCATCTTTGCAAGAATCTCTTTGACTCTATTTTCAATCGTTTCGTCTTTGGTAATGACGCTATGTATTGCCGGCCAATCGGAAAAGTAAGGTGCAACGGCAACTTCATTAGATGCCAACGCGACATTTGCGCTCAATAAGGCAATCAATGTGCAGTTAGCCCCCAGCATGATTTTCATACACAAACCCCAGAGTAAGTTTTATAGAAATCGATTTCACGTGCATGCTAGTGACGTGTTCATGTTTTATGCATGCCGTATCCGTGAGCCATAAGAGCATGAACAACCTTTGTGATCTATGTCTTGATGAAGGAATAGCAAGGCTCATCTTCTAAACAGAGATGGAAATCACAAAAATCGCACAGCTGACTAGAAATCGATTTCAGAAGAATCGTGATGTGGATATGATGGCAATGAAGTCGTACATGACCCAAGGTGCATTACATGTAGTTTCTGATGGAAATCCTATGTCAGCTATTCTTACCGCTATTGAGTTACTATCGTTTCGGTCACACCGACCACGCCGATCGTTATTTTGGAATAGGCTACGCATAAGAATTTACCACTCAAGATAAGCTACAAAACATTTAGAGCGTAAACAGGTCGATTTATCACAAGGCGATGGTGGCTGCCGTATCAATCTATTTCATCGGTGATCTATTTTCTGTTGTCTATTTTTTGGAATCATTATGTTTAGGGTGTTTAATTCGGAGAGTTTTCAATGAACACACGCAGAACAGTTAAGTTCTCACTCATTTTCTCAAGTCTTTTTGCTTTACAGGGTTGTATTAACGGCGATGGTAGTAGCACTCAACAGAGTGCCAGCCCGGCAGAGGAGTTAGTGAATAATGGGAGTTTTGCCGCGGGGACGGATGGTTGGTGGGCCGCAGGAGGCCAGTTGGATCGTGTAGACAATATGGGCTGTTTTACTTTCACTAACGGTGGAGCGAACCCCTGGGATGTCATTTTTGCTCAGTCCGGGATCCCTCTGGCGGAAGGCCAGTCTTATAATCTTAGCTTTACAGCGGTAACCAAGAAGCCAATTAATGCCAAAATTTTGGTTCAACAAGATGGCGCACCATATACGAACTATTTCGCCCAGGACGTTGAATTAAACGAAACACGGAAAGACTTTAATTTTAAATTCACCCCTAAATCAGCAGACGAGAAGGCTCAGTTCCAGCTACAGTTGGGCACTCAGTCTCCGACCACGGTTTGCCTCAGCAACGTTTCTTTGAAGGGGCCTCGGCTGAAAGTCGCGTCGAACTTTGCGCCGATTAGGGTAAACCAGGTCGGATACTTGCCGCACGCGTTGAAGCGAGCAACCATGGTGAGTGATTCGACTCAGCCATTGAGCTGGACTCTACTCAATAGCATGGGGACGAAAGTGGCCGAGGGTCAGACTAAACCCTTCGGTATCAACCGTGCATCAAATGAAAATGTGCATATTATCGATTTCAGCCAGTACACGGAAGAAACAGACGAGTTAACGTTGGTGGTGGGTGATAAAAAGAGCCACCCATTTAATATCAGCAGCAAACTCTATCAACAGCTGAAGTACGATGCGCTCTCTTTCTTCTATCAGCAGCGTAGCGGTATTCCTATCGAGAAACAGTACGTTCAACGGCCCGATCTTGCCCGTCCGGCAGGGCATCCGTCAGAACGAGTAACGTGCTTTAATAAGACCGACGCCAAAGGCAATAAATGGCCTGGCTGTGATTATAAGCTGGATGTTACCGGTGGCTGGTACGATGCGGGGGACCAGGGTAAATACGTTGTGAATGGCGGTATTTCCACATGGACATTAATGAATTTCTTTGAACACGAGAAATACTCTCGCAACGTTAAGGAAAGCGCATTTAGCGATGGTAAAGTAAAAATCCCCGAAAATAACAATCGCAAGAACGATCTTCTGGATGAAGCGCGCTGGATGATGGACTTTATGCTGGCAATGCAGGTTCCTGATGGCAAGAAGGCGTGGGTACCCGTCGGCGATCAGTCCGGTCATCTTGAGGCACTCAAGCTGACAGAGATCGATGCTTCAGGGATGGCGTTTCATAAAGTGGCCGATGAGGCCTGGACTGGCATGCCGCTTCCGCCACATAAAGATCCCCAGCCGCGTTATTTAAGCCAGCCGAGTACTGCAGCGACCTTAAATCTGGCGGCGACTGCAGCGCAATGCGCGCGCGTCTGGAAAGATACGGACGCAGCCTATGCGAAACGCTGCCTCGCAGCGGCAGAGAAAGCATGGAAATCGGCTAATAAGCATCCAAATGTTTTTGCCTACGACAACTTTGTCGGTTCAGGCCCGTATGATGATACCAAAGTGGATGATGAGTTCTATTGGGCTGCGGCGGAACTGTTTACCACAACAGGAAAAGCTGAATATCTCGATGCGATAAAAAACTCACGCTACTACCTAACCAGCCCTAAAGGCGATAAAGACGCTACGGGCGATCTCTTCTGGCAGGACGTCTCTGCTGCCGGGACTATTACCCTGGCGCTGGTTCCGAACGATCTTCCTGCTGAAGACGTTAAAAAAGCCAAACAGACGATTATTAATACTGCGAATGCCTACGCGCAAAGCGTACAGACTGAGGGGTATCTGATTCCTTATTCTGCAGTGGAGTATCCATGGGGTTCTAACTCGAACCTGATGAACCGCAGTATTTTCCTTGGGCTGGCGCATGATTTCACCGGCGACCGCAAATATGTCCAGGCGATGTCTGACGCCATGGATTATGTTCTTGGACGCAACCCGCTCGATCAATCCTATGTGTCGGGTTACGGTAGCCGACCGCTCAAGAATCCGCACCATAGATTCTGGGCTCAGCAGCTCGATCCGTCATCACCGCTGGTGCCGCCAGGCGTGATGTCCGGTGGGCCAAACTCGATCAGCTTCAGCGATCCTATCGCTGCCAGTCTCAAAGGACATTGTACCGGGCAAACATGCTGGAAAGATGAAATTGGCTCATGGACTCTGAATGAAGTCACTATCAACTGGAATGCTCCTTTCTTCTGGACAACCAGCTATATAGATGAAGGTTATCTGAATAAGTAAAGTTAAAGATATAATATGAGGTGCGACATTGTGATATATGCCGCACCTTTTTTATTGCTGACAATAAGACCGACGGGTCATGAAATGGGCTGAGTGGTGGCAGTAACCGGGGTGCTTATTCGCCGTTCTCTGGCAAGAAGGGGGATGTCCTGTTCGTTTTATTGGTCAGCACCATCACCGCCATTTAAGTCAGCCAACCGCTGGTGTTTTCTTGTCCACCCGGGACTACGTTTCGATGGAGCGTTCACTGGGGATGCTATCTCAGACCTCCTCGCCGGCAGCGCCGGTAGCCATACGCCGTTTATAGTCCCGCTATTTCCTTGAGCCGCGCCGAGTCGGCTTTTCTGGTCTTAAATGCCGCTGATCCGGTCTCTCACGACTGGCCAACAAACCACATATTCAGATTATCCGTTATTGCCGCCATATCGGCTGTCTGAGTATTGCGGGGCTATTTCATAAAGACAGCATGATCTCTGTAGCTGCAAAGATATAATAATTGCACAGGGTTATTATAGTAATTGATATCTTTAACAATTACCGAATGATGGGTGCAGACCGGGAAAAGAGCCGTATTCATTTTTCAGGCGGGCAGGAGAGTAGACCGGCGTCATCAGACAAAACCCTCCGAACGATAAAGGCAAGGGTTTTTCATCGTGATTATTAATAAGAGAATTTAAACTTCCCGTGAGCTTGCCGTAAAATCATATTGTTCGGAAAAGCTTACGGATAAAGGGTAAGTCATTTGAATTCCAAGGCGGTTTTCCGGTTAACAATCTGCAGTTCAGGAAGCAGGGATTCACTTTCTTTTGTCACTTCATCATCACCACCATTAATTAAGCTAAGCAGCGTCTGCGCCAGCTTAACGCCGGTTTCATAAATGGGCTGTTTGATGGTGGTAAGGGGAGGATTACTATATGTTGAAAAGGGCAGGTCATCGAAGCCAATCACGGAAATATCATCAGGCACGTCTAAATCAGCCTCTTTGAGGCCGAGTATCGCACCGTATGCGGTTTGATCGTTGGCACAAAATACGGCACTGAAATCAATATTATTGGAGACCAGATGCTTAATCGCCTGGCGACCACCTTCTTCGCTGAAGTCACCTTGTACAACGAGGTCTGGATTATACTCAATGCCTGCAATGCTCAGGGCCTGGCGGTAGCCATTAAGACGATCAACCGCATCCTTTTGATCCATCTTGCCAAGAATATGGGCAATCTTTCGATGCCCAAGATCTAATAAGTATTGCGTCGCCATATAACCGCCGAGGCTATTGTTGACATTAAATGAACGAACCTGCGCTGTATTAATATCATGGCCGGCTGCTACGATAGGGACCTGAAGGGATAACTCGATGAGACTTTGTTGGCTAATGTGTCCTGTTAATATAATTATTCCATCCACGCGACGGTCAATCAATAACTGCATACGTTCGAGTTCTTGCTTCGACTTCCAGTGACCGCTCACGACAACAGGTACGTAGCCGGTACCTTCAAGGGTTTTTTCCACACCACGCAACATTTCATTAGAAAACGGACTATCAAGATGCTGTGTCAGCACGCCAAGCGTCATTGACTGGCCGCTCTTTAATGATTGCGCCATGAGATTGGGCCGGAAATCTAACTCCTTTATAGCCTGCTCGACCGCAATACGCTTCTCTTCAGCAACTTTAGCCGATCCTGTCAATATACGAGAAACAGTACTTGCAGAGACACCTGCGACACGAGCAATATCGTAGACTGTCGTGCTTTTCATCCTGGCTTTCTTCACGTGGCTCTCTATTACATTTAATGGTTCAATAGAATCATCATGGTTACCCATCGAGCAAGGTTACGATAGATATGGCGAGTTCTCAACTATAAATTTTTCCTTTCATTATCCTCAATCACAGAAAAGAAAACATCTCTGGCTTTTGTAAAGCCTGAACACTCAGCTTCACGAACATACTGAATAGCTTGTTCATAGTCTTTGAAAGATAAGAGTTTTCTTATTTTTTCATAATATTCCTGTGCGCTTATACCAGCAGCAGTGTTGGGCCTATTTTGCAGACATACAGGCGTCCTTACCGGGGCCTCTTCTGTAACATAGCGGTCATCAGCACTTTTTATAAGTTCAAGCTTTATACGTCCCGTGGTGGAATGGGGGACGGCTAGCCTAGAAAATTTACCGACATCAGAAACCCTGTCGTAACGCATACTATTTTGTAACAATTCATTGTCAATAACGGTACTTCCGGAAGCGTCTTTAGCGGTTGTGTAAATTAATAAATACAGTTTTGTATAACCATCCGGTAATGAGAATGTGCCTTTGTAAAGATTGGCGCCGAATGAATCCTCGGTGTAGGGGAAGTGGCTACTTTTTATTACATTAACAACGTTAAAGTTTTCATCTAAAATCATCACGGAAGGGATGAACACGCTAAAATCGAGTGGCGAACTTAATTTTACCGACCGACCCACCTGTTTACCTTCGATAGAATAGGCCGCAACATAACTCTTCTCTGAGTTAAAAGAAAAAACCTGGCTATTTTCATTGATCTGGGCCATGACGTTATCACCCTGGATAGGGGTGTACTTAATATCGCTGAGCTTATCAATGGCTGACTTTGCCGCAAGCGCATTCCGGTCGATGGCCACCTGTTCCTGCAGTGAATGAGCGCTTGTGCCTGATGTCGATGCTACAAATGAATGACAGCCAGTAACCATCAGGCTGAGTAGTAGCAGAGAGAGATTTAGCGAAGATTTTTTATGTTTCATGCTTAACAGAGACTCGGTGATAGTAAGTTTTAAGATTGCGTATTGTAAAATTGTGATCGTGGGCTGAGCGCTGCATCTGATGTAAAGCGGATCGTTACATCCGCTTTACTATCGACCTGGCGTCATTACCACCACATATCGGCCTGGACACCTACAAGGAAGTCACCACGACTGTCCATCCAGCTCACATTGTATTTACGATCGACATAGGTCGCGAGCAGTCGAATCTCCGGTGATGGCCCCATTCCGGTGTTAACGGTAAATGTCGGAACAAAGCTAATCTTACTGGAGCGGCTGCTCTGGTCCATATTATTCACGACAAGATCGTTATCGACGTAGCCGACTTCTGTCTGTATTGAGAAGAACTCATTAAACGGGAAAACTGAGCGTAATGATGCTGCATACCATGAGTCATGGTGGCCTGCTTCATAGTCATTATATTGGTAGGTGAAGGTGGGTAAAATATTGACGTTAGCACCATACCAGCCTCCCCATACAAACATACGATAGGACTGGTCGCCCTCCTGGACCTTAGTTTGATAGGGTTTATAGCCGTTATTTACATCCTGCATTGTTTTCTGATACAGAGAGCTTTTACGATACATCGACGTATCCGTTAATGTCGCGCCCAAGAGATCTCCGGAACCCAGTCCGCGTCCTGCCTGTAAAATGACTTTTGAAAAACCGCCAGTGGCGGTAAAGAAATCATCCCTGGAGTAGATGACGGTTCCTTCTATGCCTTTAGTTGCATATTTGTGGTCATCACCAATAAATGAGTTATCTGGCATCTGTTTAGCGGCGATCTCAAAATCCCATGCGCCATATTTTGCGCTGGAGTGCACGGTGTGCATGATCGCCGAATTACCATCCGGGCGTTCAGTATGGTTAGCATCATTACTGACGATGTAAGCCATATCCCATTTCCCACCACCCAATTCAAGGTCTTTAACCCCAATACCGGTACCTGAGTAATCGGTATAGAAATAATCGGTTGTGAATACATAGTTTTCACGATCGTAGTATCTCAGGCCACCCCATAGTTTACCCGTCGGGGTAATGCCGCCGAGTTCTACGTAGCTTTCTGAAATACCTGTTTCGCGCGGTGCCGCACGGGTTTGTAAACCATCCCCTTTAGACTCGATTGTCAGATGAATATCGACAGATTTACCGTCATTTAAATTCCATAATTTATTCAGCCGACCTTCCCAGCTATTGTCAACTTCAGCCCCCAGACGGCCCATGTTTTTATCAATCTCATCTGCATAACCCGCTTTGCTAAAGTTATCTCTGGCATCAAAAAGGGACCCGGCTCTTATATAGCCGTGAAAACCAATGGTTTCACTCGCCGTTACCTGTGAGGAAAGTAACATTCCACAGCAGAGCATAATTGAACTTGCGAGGTAGTTCTTTTTCATAACAATCCCTTTTCAAAATGTATTGATAAGTTAAAAGTCTTTAAGTAAAAAGTTTTAATCCAGAGGGTAGTGCTATTAAAGCAAAGGGTTATTAACCCATTACTTTTGTTTTTTGTTAGCATTCTGTTCTCCCCTTGCTTCATGAAATAAAATGAAAGTCGGGGCGCAGCTGATCAATGATGAGATCAACCGTTTGGGTTAATAGCTTAATAGTGAACAGAATAATGACTATTCTTTTACCGATCATCAGCGATGTATCTGTGAAAGCGATAACTGTTCTATATAAATTCGACTCGCGTTGTCTATTCTTAACCTGCAAACTAATACCAGATGCTAGGGGAATTTAAATACGCTGCGACAGCGTTCGTTTTCAGGCGCTGAGATTGCTGCTGATTTACACTTTTGGCGTATCAATGATATCCCGTTATCAATTAATTTCCTGAGCCATATCTCCATCGAAGTTTTGCATAATTAAAAAGTCACAATGAGATAAGAGGGGTATTCACCTGACCCTGTTTCGCTTGTGTCATCTTAGATCCCATTTAAGGCGTTTAGGCAGCCTTAAATCAGCATTAGACATCGGTTGACATTCAATCTCTAAGAAATCGGTTTCATGATCAACTGAATTTTAACCTTTTGTCAGGAAGTGTGCGTTCCGTCACATTTGGTAATATGTGATAATATGTTGATTCTAATAGATTTTATACTGTCAATGCGTCAATATTATCATTTCATAAAATTCGGTTTTTTCTTTTTATTTTTAGATATCGGTTTCATATTGGTCTGACTTGTAGTCATTCGCTCCCTAAGCTGCAGCGCTCAAACCCTGGTGGTTTTACCTCTAAAGCAACCGAGCAGTCAGGGTATGTCAGCTTGAGATTTCATGCGTCGTAGCGGCAGGCAGAGCGGATAGCTCCATCGGTAATTTCCACAGGTTTGCGCTGAACGGCGGGCTGGCGCAGTGGGTTACATCGGTGACGACTGCGGTAAAGATTGTGTTTGATACCGGTATCTTAGAGCAATAAAAAAGGTTATAACGATAAAATTTGAATGTTATTTTTATAACACATTGATATATATAGACTTTAATGATAAGGATAGTGATCGCTGTCACGATTACGGCATTTATGATTGAAATCGATTTCCTAAAAAATGATATGGATTTATATTGCTTCGAACTATCAATATGGAGATTTAAAAATGAAAAAGATCATGCTTTGTTGCTCCGCAGGTATGTCTACAAGCCTGCTGGTAAAAAAAATGGAAGAAGCCGCGGAAGCGAAGAACCTGGATGTTGAAATCAAGGCTTTTGGCGTAGCTGAATTTGATGAAAACATGCCCAACTACCATGTCGTGCTGCTTGGACCGCAAATTAAGTATATGCAGAATAATTTATCGTCTAAAGCGTCCGTTTATGGAATTAAAGTCCAACCTATCGAGATGCTGGACTATGGGATGCTGCGCGGAGATCGGGTTCTGGATATTGCATTAGAACTGGCTAAATGACGGTAGGGTGAAACATCAGATGAACTCATTTTATAATTTTTTGGTTGGCATCATTGAAAAACGGCTTGCGCCGATGGCTGGTGTTATTGCTCAGCAACGATATGTCCTGGCAATACGTGATGGATTCATCGCCGCGCTGCCGTTTATGATTGTTGGCAGCTTTATGCTTGTTTTTATCTTTCCTCCAATATCAACTAATACCACTTTTCAATTTGCGAAAGCCTGGCTGAATTTCTCTGCAAACTATCGCGAACAGTTGATGTTACCGTTTAATATGAGTATGGGGTTAATGACCATATTTATTTCAGTCGGGGTAGGGGCAAGTTTAGGAAAACAATACTCTTTAGATCCTATAACAACGGGTCTTCTTTCGCTGATGTCGTTTATGCTGGTTGCCGCCGACCTTAAGAACGGCGCCCTGTCAATGCAGTATTTTTCTGGCCAAGGTATCTTTACCGCGTTGCTTTGTTCAATATATGCGACAGAGGTCTATCGTTGGCTGAAAAAACGGAATATTACAATTAAATTACCGGAGCAGGTGCCGCCTGGTGTTTCCCGGTCGTTTGAGGTGCTGATCCCGGTCATTGTTATTATGATTACCTTACATCCTCTGAATCTTTTCATTGAGCATGCTACAGGTATGATTTTACCTGAAGCTATTATGGCGATGCTTAAGCCCTTAGTCGCGGCATCGGATAGCCTTTTAGCGGTGATTCTGGCCGTGCTGTTGTGCCAAATCCTGTGGTTCGCGGGTATACATGGGACGATGATTGTTACCGGGATCATGAACCCTTTCTGGATGGCGAACCTTGCGTCTAACCAGGCCGCATTGGCAGCAGGAGAAGCGATCCCGCATACTTTTGTACAAGGCTTCTGGGATCATTTCCTGTTTATAGGAGGTGTGGGTTCAACCTTACCATTGGCAATTCTGCTGATCAGAAGTAGGGCTGCTCATCTTCGGACTATCGGCCGTATGGGCTTTGTACCCGGTCTTTTCAACATCAACGAACCGATATTGTTCGGCGCGCCGATCATCATGAACCCGATTTTGTTCATTCCGTTTGTGTTTATCCCTGTGATTAACGCCATTCTTGCATGGTATGCCATCGATCTGGGGCTGGTAGAGAAAGTGGTTATGATGACCGCATGGACGACTCCCGCTCCCATTGGCGCATCATGGGCAACTAACTGGGCTATTGCTCCGGTAATACTGTGCTTTATCTGTATGGCTATAGCCGCGTTAATGTATTACCCGTTCGTCAAAGCATACGAGAAAACGTTGCTGGCAGCCGATAATTCAAACGTTGAAAGTAAAAATGAAGAAAGTTTTGAATTAAAGTCAGAAAAAGTTTAATACGTTAATTTTAAATATTTTAAGTCATGAGGTGATGTATGGAATATAAATTCCCGGATGGGTTTTGGTGGGGGAGCGCTTCATCTGCGACGCAATCAGAAGGTTCGGTTGATGGCGATGGAAAAGCAAAAAACATATGGGATCATTGGTATAATCTTGAGCCGAACAGATTTCATGAGCAAATTGGTCCGGCTGAAACATCCACGTTTTACAAGAATTATCATCAAGATATTCTGTTGATGAAGCGTATTGGACATAACAGCTTCCGGACATCTATCTCCTGGGCCCGATTGATGCCGGATGGCGAAAAAATCAACCGGGAAGCCGTCGAATTTTATAATAATGTCATTGATGATTTAATCGAAAATGGCATTGAACCGATTTTCGGGCTTTTCCATTTCGACATGCCGCTATACTGGCAGGAGCGAGGAGGATGGCAAAGCAGGGAAACGGTTGCAGCCTATGAAACCTACGCCAAAGTTTGTTTTGAACTGTTTGGTGATAGAGTTAAGCACTGGGTTACCTTTAATGAGCCGGTTGTCGTTGTGGAAGGGGGATATTTATACGACTTCCACTACCCGAATAATGTAAATTTCCGCAGCGCGGCGCAAGTTGCGTTTCATATCATGCTGGCACACAGTAAAGCGGTAAGAGCGTATAAAGACATGGGGCTATCCGGTAAAATTGGCATAGTGCTTAATCTGACGCCTTCATACCCTCGGTCTAATAATGAAGAGGACTTGAAAGCATCGTTTATTGCTGACCTATTCTTCAACCGTTCATTCCTGGAGCCAGCAATAAATGGTATCTATCCGGTCGAACTAATAGAGATTTTAAAAACCTACGATCAGTTGCCAGAATACGAAAGTGGAGACCTGGAAATCATCCAGCAGGGTAAGGTTGACTTCCTCGGCGTTAACTATTACCAACCGCGAAGAGTCAAAGCCAGGGCAACGATGATCAATCCTGATTCACCGTTCATGCCCGATTGGTTTTTTGAAAACTATGAAATGCCTGGCCGTAAAATGAACGTATATCGTGGCTGGGAAATTTATGAACAGGGTATTTACGATATCTTAATCAACCTACGCGATAACTATGGAAATATCCCTTGCTATATTTCTGAAAATGGCATGGGTGTTGAGAACGAGACCCGATTTATTGCTGATGACGGGCAGGTAAAAGATCATTACCGAATTGATTTTATTCGGGAGCACCTGAAGTGGGTACACCGTGCTATTAGCGAAGGGTCTCAATGCCAGGGATATCATTTATGGACCTTTATTGACAACTGGTCGTGGATGAATGCTTACAAAAACCGATATGGTTTCATTAGCCTGGACCTGGATTCTCAAGTTCGCACCGTGAAACAGAGCGGTGAATGGTTTGCAGAAGTTTCCGTGAATAATGGATTTTGATGAGGATAGTATGTTAGATACCGAAGAAGTCGTTATGGGTATTATTGTTAATGCCGGCCATTCAAGAAGTTTATGCTATGAAGCATTAAATCATGCGAAATCAGGTGATTTTGATCATGCCAGCAAATTACTTGAGATGGCCGCTGAAGCGGGTAAAGAAGCGCATGCCATACAGACTAAGCTGATTGAAGAAGACGAAGGAATGGGGAAAACGACGATGACGCTTGTGATGGTACATGCGCAAGATCATCTGATGACATCTATCCTGTGTCGCGAAATGATAACCGAGTTGGTTCAGATCTATAAAAGTAAATTGAATTAGCCTTGAATAAAGAAGGCGTCCTGGATTCGCAACCGCGCTCGCTCAGCAAAGATAGCGTGACCCTATTATCCGGGGCGTCCTTCTATAAGGGTCTACGTCATGGTTTATTTTCAGAGCTGAACTTAGCCGCGAAGCATGGACATTTGACTATGCGAATAAGCTTCATAACAGCATAATTAAGCCGGCTACGATCAGTAAATTGGTAAACGCTATATTACCGAATTAGTATTCGGCTTTTTACTACCAGCAGTCGGTCATGGAAATGCCAGTTTACTTCGCTTTTATCGCCCCGGACGGCGCACACAAAGACGGACCTGATGCTATCTGATTATTTCTGACGAAAATATCGATAGTTACCTCGGCTTGAAGGGTGATTAAACATGAAATTAAAGCATGCGCTGTGCGGATGGGTACCTTCGGATTTTGACCTCTACAAGGAAACATACCTGAAGTACGGTGGCAGTGTGAATATGCACCCAGACGTTGTTCGCTTTTTTATGGACGAAAAAATACTAACATTCGATTTCTGGCATACCGAAAACAATGGGGATATCACTGCCGCATATTTCGTGACGAATAAAAAATATCCCGGCCTGAATGTTTGGCAGGATTATCCCATATCCTATGACGAAATCATTCTGCCTGCGGCTCCCGAACATAAGGTGATTCTCCCGACGAAAACTAACCGACTTTCGTCGGTCCTTCGTGGATGCGTGCTCAATTCCATTCCGGCCTTTGGCCAGGCGCCTGAGGTTTACCGAATTAAAGAGTCGTTTTCGACGAAAACGACCCGGAAGCGAAATGGTGAACTAAAACGTTTTATAAGTGCAGGCGGGGAAATCCGGCCCCTTGCAGAAATGTCCGCCAGCGTGATTGCGGACCTGTACGTCGCGCTGTTCAGATCCCGTTTTGTGGATTCCGTCCGGTGCTATGACAGATTCAGGATTGAAGCGCTGCTTAGCGCACTGCCGCAGATGGTCTCCGGGAATGCGCTCTTATTAGGTGCAATGAGTCCGGTGAAGTACCGGCAGCATCTTGGGATCACAACATAACAGTCCAGGAATACATCCGCAGCCCCGAAAGTGACATTAGAATATGGGAGTTACAACATCAGTGCGGATAACAAAGATTATGTTAAATATGGTGGGTTTGCTCTTAAGTTCATGAGTCCCTCTCTTTCAGG